>JAHDCG010000007.1:47890-90158 GCA_020629965.1 Saprospiraceae bacterium
ACCTCCTCATAATACGCCTCGTACTGCGGCAAAATGTTCTGAATGTCAAAACGCTTCGCCTGCGCCAAGGCATTCATTTTAAAGCGCTCCAAAGTTTCTTCGCTTTTCAAAATCTTCAGAGCATTTTTTGCCATGTCTTCCGTGTCGCCGATTTCGCTGAGGAAGCCGGTCTCACCGTGGATGTTGATTTCGGGAATACCGCCCGCGTTGGAGGAAATAACGGGGACTTTGCAGGCCATAGCTTCTAAGGCGGCGAGTCCGAAACTTTCATTCGCCGAAGGCAAAATAAACAGGTCGGAGATGTTGAGGATTTCTTCGACGGCATCCTGTTTTCCTAAAAAGCGAACTTCGTGGCAAAGACCGATTTCACGGCAGGTTTCTTCGACATTGCGCCGCTCGGGACCGTCGCCGATGAGGAGCAATTTGCAGGGTTTTTCTTGGTAAATGCGTGCAAAAACTTTTACGACATCATCCACTCTTTTGACTTTTCTGAAATTGGAAACGTGGGTCAAAATCGGCTCGCCGTCGGGTGCGAGTGCTTTTTTGAAATGATTTTTGTCGGTCGGTTTGAATCGCTCGAAGTCGATGAAGTTATAAATGACCCGGATGTCGTCTTTAATGTCGAAATACTCGTTGGTTTGATTTTTCAAATTTTGCGAAACCGCCGTCACACCGTCCGATTTATTGATGCCGAACTCTACGACCGGCGCAAATTCTTTATTATGACCGACCAAAGTAATATCCGTACCGTGCAACGTCGTCACGACAGGCACATATCGCCCCTCGGCGAGCAGGATTTTTTTTGCCATATAAGCCACCGTCGCGTGCGGAATCGCGTAGTGTACGTGCAGCAAATCCAAGTTTTCGTAGCGCACCACATCCACCAATTTACTTGCCAAAGCCGTGTCGTAAGGCGGATATTCAAAAAGCGGATAGTCCGCATTGCCGACCTCGTGAAAGAAAATATTCTCTTGAAAAGAAGAGCGTAAACGCACCGGCGCGCGATAAGTAATGAAGTGAACCTGATGCCCTTTTTGCGCCAATCCTTTGCCGAGTTCGGTCGCCACGACGCCGCTACCCCCGTAAGTCGGATAACAAACTATGCCTATTTTCATGTTTTGTTTATTTGTTGATTCGGTTATGTGTTTATTTGTTTTTCGGTTTAATTCCTGAAAAAATCGTTTTTATTGAAAGCCGGATTTAGTTCTCTTGTGATGATTATTTTGCGACAAGTCATCAAGCAAAATGTCTCGCATAAACAAATAAACGACTAAACAAATAAACCCCGCAAAACCTTCTGTGAAAACTGATTTCCGTCGGCATAGTTCAACGCCCGCCCGGAATCATTTGTGTCAATATTTCCTTAATACACAGGATAAGTGCGGACTGTTTCGTATTTTTGCGTTCGTTTTAAACTTCTTTTTGTTAATAGACGGCACCCCGAACTCTTTTTACGCCTTGTTTTCAACTGATTTTTAACGCAAAATACACACATGACTTTACCGAATACCTTAGCCGTGAAATCTTGGTGCGACGACGTTACGGAAGCAATCGGCAATACGCCGCTGATTAAGTTAAATCGCATTGTCGCCGATTTGCCTTGCACGGTTTATGCGAAATTGGAAAGCCTGAATCCGGGTCTTTCCGCCAAAGATCGCATTGCGCTGTCGATGATTACGAAGGCGGAAGAGGAAGGCAGACTGCTGCCCGGCGGTACGGTCATCGAAAGCACTTCGGGCAATACGGGCTTTTCCGTCGCCATGATTTGCGCGGTAAAAGGCTACTCCTGCATTTTGTGTACGACGGCAAAAATCAGTAACGAAAAACTCACCGCACTCAAAGCCCTCGGCGCAATCGTTAAGGTCTGCCCGACCAATGTCAAGCCGGAAGACCCCAAATCCTACTACTCCGTCGCCAAAACTTTGCACGAAGAAATCGACAACTCCATTTACCTCAACCAATACTACAACCTCGACAACACCGAGGCGCACTACACGGGCACGGGTCCCGAAATTTGGCGACAAACGCAGGGCACTATCACGCACTACGTGGCAGCCTGCGGTACCGGCGGCACTCTCTGCGGCACGGGCAAATATTTAATCGAGCAAAACCCCTCCGTAAAAATTATCGGCATCGACGCTTACGGCTCGGTATTGCAAAAGTACCATGAGACGGGCAAATTCGACCAAAACGAAATTTACCCGTACAAACTCGAAGCCGTCGGCAAAAACATCATTCCCGACAATGTCGATTTCGACATCATCGACCGCTTTATCAAAATTGAAGATAAAATCGCCGCCCACCGCGCCCGCGAGTTGGCAAAAGCGGAAGGCATCTTGGTCGGCTACTCCGCCGGCGCGGCGATAGAAGGCGTACTCCGCCTTAAAGAAGAACTGACCGAAGACAATGTGGTAGTAGTGCTGTTCAGCGACCACGGCAGTAAGTACTTCGGGAAGGTTTTTGATGATGAATGGATGCAGGAGCAGGGGTTTATGTGAGGAGGAGGAGACGTTAGATATTAGACTTTAGACGTTAGATTTCCCGTTTGACCTATGCCGCATTAAGTTTAGTGTTTTCAAACTTGTATGATTATTTTCTCTTTGTATAAACGAGTTAAATCTCATTTAAAAAAAGACCGAAATCACTCGGTAGTCGAAAGCGGAATTAAGCACGGGCAGCCCGTCAACCGACAACCGACAACCGTCAACCGATACAAAAAATGGAATTTCAAAAAATAGAAAAAAGAGCAGGTATTACCCGCGAAATTTTCCAAAAGGAATACCTGCGACCGAACAAACCGGTCGTTTTTAAGGACTTGGTAAAAGATTGGCCCGCTACCGAAAAGTGGACTTTCGAGTGGCTGAAGAAAAACCACGGTCACCTCGACGTGCCGCTCATCGGACCGGACTATCACAAGCCGGGGCCGAATTACATGAAGTCGCAAATCACGAAAAAATTCGGGGATTACCTCGATATGATTCAGAAGGACGAACCCTGCGATTTGCGTCTTTTCCTGTGGAATATTTTTGCGCACGCGCCGGAGTTAGTCGATGATTTTAAATGGCCGACGATTATGGACGGTTGGGCAAAACGCTACCCGTTTATGTTTTTCGGGGGTCAGGGCGCAGAGGTAAATCTGCACTACGACATCGACTGCTCGAATGTCTTTTTGACGCAGTTTCAAACGCGCAAACGGGTCGTACTTTTCGCACCCGACCAAAGTCCGTTGCTGTATCAGCACCCGTTTACGGTGCAAAGTCACGCGGATGTAAACAACCCGGATTACGAAAAATGGCCGGCTTTGGAGAAACTGAAAGGCTACGAAGTCATCGTCGAGCACGGCGAAACGCTGTTTATTCCGTCTTTATATTGGCACTACATCGAGTACGTGGACGGCGGCTACTCTATCAGTTTGCGGGCGAATGACCGGCTTTCGACGAAGGCGCGCGGGCTGTGGAATATTACGCGTCACCAATTTTTGGACAAAGGCTTGAATACGGTCTTGGGCGAGCGGTGGAAAAATTGGAAAGAGGAAACGGCGGTGCGGAAGGCGGAAGAGGCTATGGCGGAGGCGGATTAAGAGTGGAGAGTAGAGAGTGAAGAGTGGAGAGTTGCCGGGACGCTTTTACTCGGTTGTGACGCGGAAATGAGCGAAAATCTTTTATTTTTGCGGCTGTTTTTCGGCACAACACGAAACCGGAGTGACGAAACAATGTTTTTTCGTCTTTAATGCGAGTGAAAATTTATCGTTCGCAATGCTTTTCCGCGATGAAAAGCGCAATTTAAAATCAAAAAAAGTCCGGGACGTGAACCGGGGCACTCAAGCAGTAAAAACTGAATAAGTATGGATATTTACGATAAAATGCACCGTTCTCTCGGGCCTATCGGCGATTGGAAAGAGCAGGCGGAAGGGTACTACGTTTTCCCGAAATTGGAAGGCGAATTGGCGAACCGCATGACTTTCAAAGGCAAAGAAATTGTCTGTTGGTCGATTAACAATTACCTCGGCTTGGCAAATCATCCGGAGGTGCGCAAGATTGACGAAGAAGCCTCCCGTGATTGGGGTCTCGCCTACCCGATGGGTGCGCGCATGATGTCCGGTAACACGGAGCAGCACGAGATTTTGGAGCAGCAGCTCGCCGAGTTTATCGGTAAAGAAAAGGTGATGTTGGTCAATTTCGGCTATCAGGGAATGGCCTCCGGCGTCGCGGCTTTGGTGGACAGAAAAGATGTCATCGTTTATGACAGCGAGAGCCACGCCTGCATCATCGACGGGGTGTGGATGCACCCGGGGCAGAGCTACAAGTTTAACCACAACGACATGGAGAGCTTGGAGAAAAACCTGCAACGTGCCGTCAAAATGACCGAAAAATCGGGCGGGGGTATCCTCGTCATCAGCGAGGGTGTCTTCGGGATGCGCGGCGACCAAGGTAAGTTGCGCGAGATTGTGGCGATGAAAGAAAAATACCCGTTCCGCCTGTTGGTGGACGATGCACACGGTTTTGGCACACTCGGTGAGACGGGTGCCGGCGCGGGCGAAGAGCAGGGTGTGATGGACGAAATCGACGTTTACTTCTCGACTTTTGCGAAGTCAATGGCGAGCATCGGTGCCTTTTTCGGCGGCGACGAGGTGATGATTGACTACCTGCGCTACAATATGCGTTCGCAAATGTTTGCGAAATCACTGCCGATGCCTTATGTGGTCGGCAACATCAAGCGTTTGGAAATGCTGCGCACCATGCCCGAGTTTAAAAATAAACTGTGGGAGAACGTCAACGCGCTGCAAAGTCAATTGAAAGAAGCGGGTTTTGAAATCGGCGAAACGAACTCTTGCGTCACGCCGGTTTACCTCGAAGGCGATGTGCCGGAGGCCATGGGCTTGGTGCACGATTTGCGCGAAAATCACGGTATTTTCTGTTCGATTGTGGTTTACCCGGTAATTCCGAAGGGTATGATTATCCTGCGTCTGATACCGACGGCTTCGCATAATCAGCAAGACATCGACGATACGATTACGGCGTTTAAGGCTGTGAAAGATAAACTGTACAGCGGCGGCTATAAGGTTGCCGTTCCTGCGGAATAGGTGATAGGTGGTGGTTGGTAGGTGGTAGGAAGAAATTCTCAAAAGCCGATTATTTTCATCTGTTTTCTGCTTACAGAAACTACAGTATTTGTTTTTTCTAAAAGCGAATATTTACGCAAAAGCCGTTCTTCTTGATTGAAGGACGGCTTTTTTGTTTGTGCATGAAATGACTAAAATTAAATACTAAAACAAATACGTCAAATCTTCCGGCGTTTTCGCTCCTTTTCTTCCGGAGAATGAAAAATATTAAAAAACACCTTCATGTTTAAATACTAAATCCTCTGTCGGTTAAGTTTAGACTGTCGCTAACCAACCTATTGAAATCCTGTCTGATTTGTAATTTTTTTCTGAAAGTTGTTAGAAGTTTCCGGCACTAAATTTGAAAAAATCAATTTGGAAACAGGAGCGGAAAAGCGGATAAACGCTGCTTTTTGAGCTTCTTATGTTTTTTTATTAAATATGTTGAAATTTTTCCGGTTTTCTTTGGGATATGTGACAATGTTTCCTTATCATTGCACCGCAAATAAAAATTGCAACTCTACTCAAGAAAACCTGAAGAATCTGCACTCAAGAACGTAAACGTCGAATTTAGCTTTTCCCGAAGCTCTGATAATTTAAGTTTACGGTATGGTTCAAAAATATTTATTTCCGTTTGATTTAATTTTATTGGTGTATTTCTTTTTGAAATTTTAAAGTACTCCGAATTTTAGATTTCGTTTCCCGCTTATCATTTTTGATATTCTCGAGATTTTTTTTTCTGCTTTTATTTCAAACAGTCATTTCCCGTTCGTTTTATCGCAAACAAGAATTTTCCCGAATTCTGCGTGTAAAACAGTTGACTGCCGAAATCTTTTCTCTTTTTGAAGGACGACTAACCTCGTATTCCCCTTCATACCTATCCTGCTATCCCTTTTACGAACATTTAATTTTTTCCGTTGACTGTTTCGGTACGCCCGAAGCACAGAAATCTATTTGTCACAACTTTTTCGACCTGATAACGACGATGAAATTATTAATAACGACTTTTTGCGCTTTCTTCCTTTGTGTAGCTCTGAATGCACAAGACCTGCTTTACGTTAAAGCAGACGCCGCAGGCAACGGAACCTCTTGGCAAGACGCAACCGACCTCCAAACGGCTTTAAAAATTGCCGCTCCGGGTTCGCATATATGGGTAGCAACGGGAACGTACCTGCCCACCGATGACAGCGACCGCAACGCCACCTTTCGCATCAACAAAGAAATTAAAATCTACGGCGGCTTTATCGGTAACGAAACTTCTCTCCGTCAGCGTGATACACGCAACAACAAAACCATTCTCAGCGGCAACATCGGGACTGCCGACTTTCAAGACAATTCTTACACCGTAGTCACTATCGAAGGCGCGACCGACGCCACGGTACTCGACGGCTTCACTATCAAAGACGGCAACGCGGACGGCTCTACGCAACCGGGCACGGCACAACGCGGCGGCGGCGCAATCTTCAACAACGGTGCACAAAACGGCACTTCCAACCCCGTCATCCGCAACTGCATCTTTGTCGATAACACAGCCCGCGAAGGCGGTGCCATTTACAACTGCGGTCTGCGCGGCGAAAGCAGCCCGACCATTGCCGGCTGCACTTTCAAAAATAACGCGGCAGACCTCGACGGCGGCGCGGTTTACAATAACGCAGCCAACGGCGACAGCAATCCTAAACTCATCGACTGCACTTTCAAAGACAACGTAGCGGGCTACGGCGCGGGCATTTACAGCAACACCAAAAACGGCGAAAGCAAAATCGACCTCAACGGCTGCATTTTTAAAGACAACATGGCATACATGTGGGGCGGCGGCATCTTCGGCAACGACAAAGCGGGCTTCGAAGTAGCCTTAGACGATTGCTCTTTCGCGGGCAACTACCCGACCGACATCAATAAAGAAATCACGGTCGGTCAGGTGAATACGGCGCGTTCTTACGGAGCAAAGTAGTTGGTAGTTGGTGGTTGATAGATGCTGCTTTTACCATTGCCGCTCTTGTAAACCGTTCTGCTTTGACTACGAAATAATACGTTCATTTTGTTTCTCTAAACATTCATCGACTTAACAAGCGTTCATTTTACTTCTCGAAACGAAAAACCGCCGGACGCTGTCGTTCGGTTCTTATTCTTTTTTTACGATTAACCAACTATAAACAAAGAGGTATCTCGCGTCAAGCGTTGTACCTCTTTTGCTTTTGGGAAAATGGTTGTAAAAGAGTATTTTTGGGAAAGTTTGGAGAGGGTTTCAGACAGGATTTGAGAATTTTTGGATTTTTGTTTGACTTGAAATTTGGTTTGGACAGGATTTTAGGATTTTATGGATTTTTTGTTTGACTATAAATTAGGGTTGAAGGTGTTGAGTATATATGGGATAAAGTAAGCCGGCGTCAGACACGACTTTTAGCAGAATTAAGAATAAAAACTTAATTTTAGCTTTTCAATCTAATATCCGTGTCAGACGCTTATTCAGCGAAAATCATAAAAATCAGCGTCCCGACCAAGGTACGGGATTTTGCTGCGCTCAATAAAAAAGCCAAGTCACACAATTTTACGAAGTAAAATCCAAATCATAACAAATCATAATCACCATCCGCGACTGAAGTCGGGACAGGTAAAAATCAGGGTCAAAAAAATACAAAGTCACACGAGCAAAAGTCAGCGTAAATCATAAAGAATCATAAAAATCAGCGTAAAAAAGTTAAGTCACACAATTTTACGAAGTAAAATACAATCATAACCCTCTCATAAAAATTACCCCGACAACTGTACGGGGTCAGGGTCGAAAAAAACAAAGTCAATAAAAATTCAAAAACTACACATGACTCCCGAAGCAGTCCTAAAAAAATATTGGGGTTACGACTCCTTCCGCCCGCTGCAGCCGGAGATAATCAATTCTATTCTCGCCGGCAAAGATACCTTAGCCCTTCTGCCCACCGGCGGCGGAAAATCCCTTTGTTTTCAAGTGCCGGGGCTGGTCAAAGACGGTATCTGCTTGGTCGTCTCGCCCCTCATCGCTCTGATGAAAGACCAAGTTTATAACCTCCGCAAACGCAACATCGACGCGCAGGCGATTTATTCCGGAATGCATTATAAAGACATCGACCGCATTTTGGATAACTGCATTTACGGCAACACCAAGTTTCTTTATCTCTCGCCCGAAAGACTGAAAACCGACCTTGCCGTTGCCCGCATTAAGCAGATGAATGTCAATATGATTGCCGTGGATGAGGCGCATTGCATCTCGCAGTGGGGCTACGATTTTCGCCCGCCGTACTTGGAAATTGCCGAAATCAGAGAACACCTGCCCGGTACGCCCGTCATCGCGCTGACCGCGACCGCTACGCCCGAGGTGGTGACAGACATTCAGGAAAAATTGGAATTTAAGAAAGACAGTCAAGTTTTTCAAAAGAGTTTTGCGCGGGAAAATTTGGCTTACGTCGTGCTGCACGAAGAAAATAAAGAGAAAAAAATGCTCGATGTGCTGCGCGGTGTACCCGGCACGGCGGTGGTTTATGTGCGCAATCGCAAGAAGACCAAACAAGCGGCGCATTATTTGGTACACAACGGCATTTCGGCGGATTTTTACCACGCGGGTCTATCGCCCGACGAGCGCACGCGCAAACAGGAAGCGTGGATAGAAGGCAAAATCAGAGTCATCGTCAGCACCAACGCATTCGGGATGGGCATCGACAAGGCGGATGTGCGTTCGGTGGTGCATTTGGATTTGCCGGACAGTTTGGAGGCTTATTTTCAGGAGGCGGGTCGGGGCGGGCGCGACGGTAAAAAAGCTTATGCGGTGCTGCTTTTCGAGCGCGGCGATAAGTTGCGACTGCTCGAAGGTTGGGAAAAAAGCTACCCGTCGATTAAAGAAATCAAGCGGGTATATCAGGCACTCGGCAGCTACACGCAGACGGCTATCGGCGGCGGAGTCGGGCGGTCTTTCGACTTCGACATTGTTGCTTTTGCGAAAAATTTCAAATTCGATCTGTTCTCTACTTTCAGTGCTTTAAAAATATTGGAACAAGAGGAATGGATTTTTCTGACGGAGGCGGTTTACATTCCCTCGTCGTTCAAAATTTTAGTCAGAAAGGACGAACTCTACGCCTACCAAATCAAAAATAAACAGCACGAAAATATTCTGAAAACACTGCTGCGGGCTTACACCGGTGCCTTCAACAACTACATTCAACTGCGCGAAACGCAACTCGCCAAATTCCTCAAAATCTCCGTCCTCGACCTCTACGCCGCCCTCGAAGCCTTTCAGCGCGATAAGATGATTGAGTACCGCAAATTCAAAGACAAACCGCAGCTCATCTATCTCAAAGAGCGGGTGGACGGCGCGAGTCTTTACATCGACACGCAACGCTATAATTTTCGCAAAAAGCAACACAAAGAGCGCATCGACAAAGCGATAAATTACGTCGAAAAAAACGTTTGTCGCAGTCAGCAACTCTTGGCCTATTTCGGCGAAACCGACGCCCCGCCCTGTGAGGTCTGTGATGTCTGTCTGGAGCGCAGAAAAACGGAACTCGACAAAGAAAAATACAGTAAATACACCGAAAAAATCGAGCGTCTGCTGCGCAAAGAGAAACTGACGGAAGCCGAACTCGTCGAGTCTTTCGCGTCGCGGCGGCAGGAGGAAGTGACGGCGGCTTTGATTTATTTGAAAGAAGAAGGAAAAGTCGTCAGAGCGGCGGGAAAACTGGAATGGCACGGGCACGGTTGAGAACACTCGGAAACTTTGCGGGCAGCCGGTTTGTTCTTATTTTTCTTGCAGTACTAAAAAGCAGTTTGCGTTCAAAACGCTGAACCGGTAAAATACCATCGTTTTCCGTTCCCGGCGTTTTTTAGGAGAGAGGTGTCAGGGTAGAGGAGAGAGTGAATCCGAGATAATAACTCGGCTCTCTCCTCTTTCCTCGCCCCTCTCTCCTTTTTTCTCAACTCCCGAGAGAATTGTCCGAACCTTGATTTTACCGAAAAATATTAAAACACACCTATCGCCCGCCTATGAAAAACGAAAAATTATTCCTCTTCATTCTTGCCGTTACCCAATTTGCGCACATCATCGACTTTATGATTATAATGCCGCTCGGCAAGGAATTGATGGGCGTGTTCGACATTTCGCCGGGGCAGTTCGGCACTCTGGTATCGGCGTATGCGGCGGGGTCTTTCGTGACGAGTTTTTTTGCGGCGGGTTTTGTGGACAGGTTCGACCGAAAGCAGGCTTTGCTCTTTTTGGTTATCGGTTTTACGGCGGGTACTTTTTTGTGTGCGACGGCGACGGGTTATTATTTTTTCTTAGCAACGCGTTTCTTGACGGGTGCTTTCGGCGGAGTCATTTCCGCTTTGGTTTTCTCGATTATCGGCGATGTTATTCCGATAGAGCGGCGCGGTTCGGCGATGGGTATCGTGCTGACGGCGTTTTCGGCGGCTTCGATTATCGGTGTGCCGGCGGGTATTTTTTTGGCGGGTGCTTACGGTTGGCAGATGCCGTTTATTACCATCGGTATCATTTCGACGGTGATGACTGTGGTGATTTTTCGCTACATTCCGCCGATTACGGGTCACTTGGGTCTTAAAACCGCGAGCCGCTCCCCTTTCAAGACCTTTGCGAATATTGCGGGAGACCCCAATCAATTATTAGCTTTGGCTTTTACCGTCGTTTTGATGCTCGGGCATTTTACGATTATTCCTTTCATCGCGCCTTACATGCAGTTCAACATCGGGTTTTCGCTCGACGAGGTGGGCTATTTGTACATCATCGGCGGCATTTTATCGGCGATTTTACTACCTATTTACGGGAAGCTGACGGATAGGTACGGCGCTCTTAATATTTTTCTGTTCGGCACTTTTATCGCTTTGTTTTCCATTTATTTTTTGACGAATTTGCCGCCCGTCAGCGTACCGCTTGCGCTGTTGGTGACCTCTTCTTTTTTCGTCGCGTCGAGCGGGCGCAGCGTTCCTTCCACGACGATGGTGACTTCCGTAGTCAAACCCGAAACGCGCGGCAGCTTCATGTCCGTGCGTTCTTCTTTTCGTGAAATGGGTTTGTTTTTCGGCTCGATGGCGGCGAGTATGATTATTTCGCAGGATGCGGACGGGAGTTTGGCGGGCTTTGAGGTTGTGGGTTATTTTACAATCGGAATGAGTGTGGTGGCGGTTTTTTTGGCGAGAAAGCTAAAGGTTGTAGGATGATTTGTTTTTTTTGAACCTGACCCCGTACAGTTGTCGGGGTGATTGTTATGATAGGTTATAATTTGGATTTTACTTCGTAAAATCTTTCTCGTTCGCAATCAGAACAACTACAGATAATTTATAAATCGCAATATTAAGTTAGATTTCACCCGTCCACCGTCAGCCGTCAAACCGTCCACCGTTCTCCCCTACCCCCCGCAAATCCCGCAAGCCGTTCCTTCGTTTGCTTCGCACGGCTCACCGTAAGACCTCTTAAACCATTTACAGTTTTGATTATGGCGCACTCCCGAATTGGTCGATTGCCAGTACTTCACCCCGTCCGTCGGCTCTCCGTCTTCGGTTATTGTTGACTTATAGGAAATGACCGCTTCGGGAAAATCCTGCGGGAATTGCCACACCTTTACCCTGTCTTGTAAGCCGGCGTATTCCAGTGCCGTGTTCAGTTGAATAAAATATTTGTAATCCGAGTTTTTCTCCAAAATCAAAACGATGCCCGGCGTTTTGTTGGTTTGCAGAGCGTACCAGAGTGCCTGCCCGATAGATTGTTTCCAGTTGTAGGCGCGTTCGACTTCAATGGCGTATGTCTCGGTGAGAATATCGACGCGCCCGGACTCGACTTTATATTCGCGTTCTCCTATAAAGGTTTCGTTGATGAGGTCGGTGTAGCGGGCTTCGCTGATTTTTTGGGCGGTGGCGGAAAAAGCGCAGAGCAGCAAACAAAGGATAAAAATATTCTTCACGGTAAAGTAGATTTTTGTTGTCATTCGGAAAGGACGCAATTTAGGTTAAAATTTATCACAAACGTTTTTTTCGTTCGACTTTCCTTCTAAAGTCTTGCATATACAAGGCTTTAAAACTATCATAACTCATAAAAACAAAGAAAGGAGCGACTTCCGTTAAGAAGTCGCCCCTCGCTTTTATTATTCCCGAAAGAATAATTTATCTAAACTTACTTCACTACAACCATAGTTTTGGTAGCAGAGAAATCAGCACTTTGCAAAGTGTAAGTCATCACACCGGCAGGCAAGTTGCTCAAAGTTACTTCGTTGTAACCTTTTGCGTAGTCGCCGTTCAATACTGTGATTACTTTACCGTTTACGTCGCTTACGGTTACGTTAGCTGCACCCGCGGTAGGCAAGTTGAAACCGATAACCGTGTAGTCAGAAACGGGGTTCGGAGTGTTTTGGTACAAAGCAAAATCCGTAGCAGAGTTTGCAAATTCCAAGACAACTTCCATCGCACCGTTAGCAGAGTATGCTTCCGCAGTCGTGATACGGTCGGTCAAAGCCAAAGCTTCGGACACAACTACATCTTGAGTAGCGCGGAAAGTAACAGAGAACAAGCGGTCGCCTGCTTTCTCTTCAGAGAAAGAAGTCGTGATTGCGTCAGCAAATACACCGAAGTTTTCTTGGTTACCGTCGATAGCAACAACTTCCAAACCTGCGAAGTCCAAAGTGAACTGGTAACCCGCTACTGCATCGGCAGAAGAGAATTCAACGGTTACTTCCTGACCTGCCGCCAAAGCAGCGTCGTTAGCGCGGATAGTCATGCTGTTACGCTCGTCTGCTTCGTCTGCGAAACCGAAAGTTCCGTTGACGTCACCGATGCGTACTGCAACAAAGTCAGCAGTTTCGTTACCGTCGATGTCATTGAAAGACGCAACCGCAGGGTAGCCGTCAGTCAAAGTCCAATCGTTAGGGAACTCGTAAGAAGCATTAACGAATGCCCAAGCATTGTTGTTGACGTACTCGGTAGCCATACCCAAGATAACTTGACGTGCGATTACCAAATCGGCAGCAGTGATAGACTGAGAGTTGTTAACATCCGCAGCAATCATTTTGTACGGGCTGTCCAACAATTCGGTAGTCAAGATGTGCTTACGGATAAGCAACAAGTCAAATGTAGTTACGCTGTTGTCGTAAACGTTGTACTCAGGAGTAGCAGTTACGTCTTCGCCCGCAGCAGCATTGAGGCTGTAAGTACCGTTCACACCGGATGTAGTAACATCGCCTGTGTTCAAAGAAACGGTAGCACCTGCAACCGGAGCATCGTTTTCGGTAGTCAAAGCACCTGCAATTACAGGATCGTTAGATACGTTGTCAGGGCATACGTTATCAACGCTTTCGATGAATACGGTAGTCAAGCAGTAATCAACGTTACCTGCTTCGTCCTGAACGTAAATGAATACGTCTTGCTGACCTGTAGTTTCGCAATCGAATACGAGGTCTGCGGTAGCTTCTGCGAAGTTATCTTCACCGATAGAACCGAAGAATTTCAGGTCGTCTTCGTCAGTACAGTTGTCAAAAGAACCTGCATTGAAGTCGTTCGCCCAAATTTCTACCATACCTGAGTCAGGTTGGCCGTCACCGTCTTCGTCCATAGGCATCAATTCTACTACCAAACCACCTACACAGTAAGGAGTCGGTGCTTTGCAATCGCGTACAACGAAATCGTACTCGATAGTAGATTGGTTACCACAGTTGTCGATAGCTGTAACAGTTACAGTGTAAGTGCCCGGTACAACGTTAGTGAAGTTCAAGCCGGTACCCAAGCCCGCAACAGTGTAAGTAACGGTAATGTCGTCTGAGCAATCGGTTACATCCAATTCAGGCAAGTTAACGTTACGGTCACAGTCACCGTCAGCGTCAGAGTTACCGTCGATGCAGAAGTCCAAAGTACCCGGATCGGTGATAACAGGAGCGATGTCGTCGTTCACTTTGATTACCTGAGTGTAAACAATGATACCGTCGTCGTTATTTCTGTCGTCATCTACGCTAAAAGGAACGATGTCCGTGTCGTTGTACAATTGAGAGCACAATCCGCCGGAGTCAGCACCGCCTTCTTCGTAGTAACGAGGGCCGCGACCCAAGCAGTTAGCACGCAAACGGTCGTCGTTGCCCGCGCCTAAAGGATTGTTATTGTTAACGGCAGAACTTGCAGTTCCGTCGTAAACACACCAGTTGATAGCCGTGTAAGTACGGATAATCTTGTAGCAAGCATCCGGTACAACGTCGAACAATTGGTCTTCGACAGAGATTGCGATTAACTCACAGTCGTCGTCGAATACAGTAGGCTCACCGAAGTCTTCGCCTTCGAGTTCGTCTTGATCCGGCACACAGTCCAAAGTAACATCCGCAGGGAAGTTGATAGACCAGTCGTTGATGTGCAAGACCGTGATGGTTTGCGTGCAAGTAGGTCCTTGGTTGCCCGACGGATCTTCTACTTCAAAAGTACGTGTGATAGTACCTTGACCGCAAGAGTTCACGTTGTAAGAGAAGCTGCGTGTAACAAGTGTATCACAGTTATCCGCGTAAACAACATCACCGAAAGCATCGGTCAAAACAGCAGGATTAACGTCACCGTCAGCCAAAGCTACATCCAAAGCAGGTTGGAAGTTGGTGAAGAAATCGTCGCAAGTGATAGTGAAATCATCAACGTCTTGTACTTTGAAAGGAGCCAATTTGTCCTCAACCAAAACGTTAACCATACACTCGTTGAAGTTGTCGAAGTTGTCATAGACACGCAAAACAACCATAGTCTCGTTTCCGATGTCTTCACAGCAGAAAGTTACGAACTCACCGTTATCCGGGTCGATCGGAGAATCTTGCGGGTCACCGTCGTTGTCAAAAGTAGTGTTACCTACGCGACCGCAAAGGTCAGACATACGGCGTACTTCAAAGCGGTCGATACCACAGTTGTCGTTAGAGCCGTCGTCGAAAGTTTCAGCAAATACAGTAGCAACACCGTCGCCGCCGATTGCAACCTGCGTGATTTCATCACAAACAGGAGTAGGAGTTACATCATCAACTACAGTCAACTGTACTGTCAACTCAGAAGTGTTACCACAGTCATCCGTAGCAACGTAAGTGATGTCGTAAGTACCAATCTGCAAACCACCGCCGTTAGCAGTACCGGGGATGTAAGGAGTACCTACACCGGTGAAAACAGGAGCGTTCGGGTTGTTAGGCTGAGTTACAGCTTGACCGACCGGAGTGAAGATAGAGTAAGTTACGTTACCACAGTTATCGGAAACAACAGCAGTCTCCAATGCAGAGATTGAACGACATGGCTGTGGGTGTTGACCCGGCAAACTTGCGCTTACGGTTTGGTCGCCGACAGTAATAACAGGATCGGTAATGTCCACGACTTTGATAACCTGAATGTTATCTTCGCCGCTTGCACCCGTAGTTACCAAAGAGTTAGTACACCAGTCCAAAACAGTCCAAGTACGAACGATTTTGAAAAGGTTGTCACCTGCGATATTACCGCAAAGCTCTAAAATGTCATCGGAAGAAGAAACTGCGTAGTTGCAGTATTGACCTTCAGCAACCGAAGGAACACCTGAACCGGTAGCAGTCAAGCACTGTACGCGCGTGATGTCGGTACCGTCCAAAGCGTTGTCGATGTCGTCGCTGTCGTCGTTTGCTGCCGCGATGTCAGAAGCAATACACTGACCCGGACCTGTAGGCAACAATTCAGTTGCAGCAACAATATTCGGGTAAACATCGTACTGATCACAAGACCAAGCGATGTCAGCAGGGAAGTCAACATCAGTTACACGAGTAATCGTGATAGTCTGAGTACACTCCGCAGAAACATTACCCGAACCGTCGATAGCAACGTACTGACGCGTTACGATAACACCTGTAGTACAGTTGTCAGAGTCGTCGGTTGACATGTCGGTTTGCTCGATGGTAGCACCGCTACAGTTGTCCAAAGCAGTGATACCTGCACCTGATGCAGGCAAAGCTTCATCACAGTCGATAGCTAAATCGGTACAAACCAAAACAGGAGCTGCTTTGTCTTCGATAATGATAGTACCCCAGCAAGAGTTACCGGTAGCGTCACCGCCTTCGAATACTTTTACTGTGTAAGTTTCACCGAGTTCGTAGTCGGTTTCGTCTAAAGTTACAGGAGAACCTTGTCCAATCAGGAAAGGACCGTCAAAAACCTGCAAAAAGTTGTCGTTGTCGAGGTCGCCGTCACCGTCGTTGTCGGTGTCGTCGTCGTCGCCGTCGTCATCATCGTCGAAGTCCATGCCTTCTGCGATCATGTCTGCGGTAATAGTTACGGTACAAGTACCATCGGTAGGCGTTGCCGCCACGGATACCTGCACATTGTCATTACACGCAATCTGTGCGTTCATGCTGTTGTAAGAGAGCAACAACATCAACGGAAGAAAAAGACATCGGAATGCCTTCACGAAAGTAAAATTCGTTTTTTCCATAGGATTACAATTTGTTAAAATGATTTGAAAATGTATTAAAGAGATTTAGATTAAAGCCTTACATTGTCAAAAGTCTGTACAATATTTTCCATCGGTTTGAGGATCATAGTGTTTGCTCTTTTGTTTGAGTAAAAACTTTTGAAGGTCGGAAAGGATTAAATTCCGACTTATTTTGAAGGACAGGTACGAGTTTGATTAAGCATGAAATTTGATGCCCCGAATAAGAAGGTGCTTAATTTTCTTAAAAGAGCATCGACACTATATAATATAGCATCAAAATTTCTCAAACTCGGATAGTCCGGTTGTGTAAATTTATTTTGATTAAGAGTAAAACATCAAAGAACATCTCGAAACGCCTGTTGCGCTTCAAATGAAAAGGAAAAATTATAAAAGGAAAGAGTAAATCCTCAAAAGCGAAATCTTGTCCGCTTTTGAAAGCAAAAAAAACTAATCTTATGAATGAGAAATAATAATAGACGCCACAGAAGGGCAGGCAAGATTAATGTAAATTTTGTGCATGGATTATTTTTCGATTATAATTTGTTACCGCAAAAGTAGGAATAAATGTGAATTAACCAAATACTTTAACAAGATTCATATAAAAACTTTGTTAAATTATTTTTCACGCAACGTTCATAACGCGTCGCTTCCTTGCTTTCGTTATACAAATATAGCCCCAAGCCGCGCTGCAATGCCTACCCTATTCGGGGTAAATTACATATTATTTATTTTTAAAGGTCGTAAAAGCGTGTTTTTACAACCATGTAAATATGTAAGAAAAAGCATAAGTCAAATGCCGACAGCTATATTTTATAAATTAAATTCAAATATTAAAAATAAAAATTCATTTCGCCGGCTAAATCAGTTGGTTGTCATAAGCCGTTTTTATCAAACCCGCCGTATTGCCGACTCCGAGCTTGCGCATGATATTTTTTCGGTGTACGCTCACGGTTTGGTCGCTGATGAAAAGTTTTTCCGCAATTTCTTTATTACTCATCGCCTGCGCAATGTGCCGCAATATTTCCAACTCGCGTTTTGTCAGATTGTTTTTCTTCGTAAATCTGTCCTCGAATTTCTGCCCCTCCTCCGTCTTTTTACTGCGCCCGATAGCGTGCAGCGAAACACCCTTCCCCATGTAAGTTTTCCCCTCCAACACTTCTTCGATGCCTTCGTAAATCTCCTCGATTGCATTTTTTTTCAAAATATAACCGTCGATACCCGCTTTGAAAGCCGTACGAATAATTTTCGGATCTTCATACATCGTCACGGCAATCATCGGCAACTTCCATTTGCGCTTCGCCATATAAGCCAATACCTCCAAGCCGTCTTTACCCGGCATATTCATATCCATTAGTACCAAATCCGTCTCATTCACCCGCATTTTCTCCAATAAATCGTCGCCGTCCGTAGCCACGGTGACTATCTCACAGGTACGTCGCGGATTTTTTGCCAAAATACTTTTCAGCCCTTCGACAAAAATCGGGTGGTCTTCGGCAATAATTATTTTTACGGTATTCAATTGGTCAGACATGGAAAATATCGAGTTGTCAAGTCTTCAACTAAAAAAAGACATAATATTTTAATGAAACAAAAACGGTGGTAAGGGTCATTAATTATACCTGAAAATGCCAACGGCATGAAGCACTTCAGCTCGGCAGGTAAATGCCGGGGCGGCAAGATATTAAATTTATATTAAAAAATGATTTATTCGTTTTGAGAAATTAAAAAAGGGGCAGCATCACAATGACACTACCCCAAATTTATTCAAAAGCAGGAAAGCAAATAATTCCCCACAATAAACCATAAACCCCTAAACCATAAATCTCCCTACCATCCCGGCGTAAAATTCAACCCAAACACCCCGCGCGTATTCGATTGCAAAGGAAAAGCATAAAACGGCTCGATAATTAAAGCGTTAAACACATTGACCCGCGCCGATATACCCGCACTAAACACCGGGCGCGGCGCAAAACCCGCATTTTCGCCCTTATCGAACTGACTAAACTCACTCCACGCCAAACCGCCGTCCGCAAATAAATTCAGGTCGGAAAACAGAAATTTATTTTTAAACAAAGCCAATTTTTCCGGACCGGTAAAAGGCAGACGCACCTCGAAATTCGCCACCAAAAGTTTAGAACCCAACAGGTCGTTAATCGTCCGCCCGTTTTGCTGCAAAATCTCGTTGGCATCGTTACCGTTATAGCCGCGCACCAACCACGGAAAGCCCAAGTATTCCGGGAAAAACGTATTCGCGCCCTGCCCGTAGCGACCCGTGTGCAAAATACGCCCCGCAAAAGTCACGGGTTTGGTATAGACATACTTGCGAAAATCAGCGGTCACGGTCGCAAAATTATAACTCGGATTACGCCCGTTTTCATCGTAGGTAAAACCGTTAAAATTTTGCTCGATACCTAAACGGAAACGGTGCCCCTGCAAAGGTGCCGCCACGCCGAAATAAGAATTATCGCCCACCAAAGCCACATTCAGACCGAATAAATCGGCTTGCAAAAAGGGATTAAAGCCCAAATCCTGCGACACCCGTCGCTTGTCCGCATCCGACTTAATGCGGTTACGGTCTTGCGCCACTTGCTGCGGAAAACCCGTTGCCGCCCCGAGGTAAAAATTATCGGTTTGATCCACGCGGGTGCGGTAATAACTGTAAGAACCGCCCGCCTCCAAACGCAAAGTCTTGGAAAACGGCAACTGCCCGAACACACTCACCTGCTCCTGAAACAGACGCACATTATAGATTGACAAACTGTCCAACCGCTGCCCGAATGCCTCCTGCGCAGACGGCTGATAAAAACGGTCTGCCAAGTAAGCGGTACGTCGAGGCTGATGCGAAATACTCGCCCCCCAAGCCACGCGATTATCACGGTTAATATAAGCCACCGCACCGCCGAAATCCTGCAGCTCTCCGTTGAGCGCGACACTCGTAAACAACTGATTATTTCCCGGAATATCGCTGAACAACATATCGACACCGCCCGCCGCGCCCGTGCGCGTACCGAAGGTATTACCGCTGTTCACCCCTACCCCGGCACCGCCGCCGACGTAGTCCAATTTGAATTTCGGGTCATAGTCTTTCTCGCGTAAGGAGTCTGCGGAAATCCCGTCCTGCATCCCTATCTCTGCCAAGGTCGCGTCCACCAAATCGGGCGCGCGCTTATTCACACGCGGCAAAGTCGCTGCCTTCATGTCCACACTGTCCGCTGCCGCAGGAATACTCTCAAAATTTTCCGCCAAAGCAGAATAAATGCTGTATCTGCCGTCGTAAAAATGCGTAAAAGTCAAACGGTTACGACGCTCGCTGTGCGTTATCGAAATCGCCGGTGCGAAAGCCGTGATACCGCTGATCCCCGTGATTAAATCGGTCATTTGCACCGTTTCGCCCGTCGTCGGGTTGTAGCGATACATATTCCGAAAACCGTCGCGGTTACTCAGAAAAATGATATTGCCTGCATTGTCAAAAACGGGGTTCATATTGTCCGCCCCGGAGAAAACATCGACGACCGCAATTTCATTCGTTTCGGCGTTTAAAGTCGCTAAATTAAACTTCCACGGCGTGTTTTTGCCGTCGGCGCGCATGACATTTCTGTCCGTCGCAAATACAATTTGCTTGCCGTCGATTGACCAATTCGGCGTCAATTCCGAATAAATATCATCGGTGAGTTGCGTGACTTTTTTCGTCTTCATATTCACGGCGTACAAATCGTGCTGCCCGTCAACCAAACCGCTGACCGCCACCGTCTTACCGTCGGGCGACCACGCCGGATTACTAAACGCCGGCACACCTGCCAAAGCAAACTCTTCGACCGTCTTACCGCTTTCCGTGTCTTTGACAATCAGCACATTACGTCCTTTTTTTACGCCGACAAATGCAAACTGCTTGCTGTTCGGCGACCAGGTACCCGCGCTTTCGATGTAGTTAAAATCGTCGATGTGACCGTCGCGGGTCTGACTCGCCACGGTGCGAATAATCTTACCGTTGCGCGCATCGGCGAGAAATAAATCGGTGGTGAAAAGATTTTTGGTCGAAAGAAAAATCACGTAACGACCGTTGGGAGAAATGACGGGCGCGATGTTCATTTCGCCCGCATTTTCCGCCGACAAAATCTTCTTGCCGATAAAATTTTCCTTGTTGTCGCCGATGTACTGCCCGTAGTGATTTTTGAGCGCAGACACCCACAGTTCCGACAGATTTTCGCGGCTCATACCGAGTACTTTCAGCGTAGCGGCATCCAAGCCGATTTTCGCCGTTTCTTCAAAATAAGGCGCAATAATATCATCGCCTTTCAGTCCCGTCACGAATGCCCAAAAGACCTGCCCCCAACGGTACGGAAAATATTTTCCGTAATTGTTTAAGTCCTTCAAAGTCGGCACATCGTCATTCAGCACCGCGTCGCGCATCCACATCGAAGTGTGCGCATCGACGCGCCCGATTGACATGTATTCCGCCAAGCCCTCGACCATCCACAGCGGCAGATTTCCGAGATTTTTAATCGTCGTACTGTCGCCGTTCAATATCATATTGTACTGAAAAGCGTGTACCATTTCGTGCCCGATAACGTGGTCGGTCTGCTGATTGGTCATGGCAATCGGCAGAATCACGCGATTTTTCAAGGCCTCCGTCACTCCGCCCGTACCGATGCTCACCGCGCCCGAGATGGCGTTGGTTTGCTGAAAATCCGCGTGGTTGTTATAATAAATCAGCGGATTTTTTCCGTGAATGGTATCGTGCAAAATGCCTTGGTGCATCTCGTACCACTTCTCCGACCACTCGGCGAGGCGGTTTCGCGCTGCTTCATCTTCTAAATAATGGTGCATTTCAAAGTGCGGGGTTTCCAACACTTTGAAATCGAATTTTTCGTAACGCGCTTTGTTACGCCCGAAGTACTGCGCATCGGCAGCGGGCAGCAAAAAGAGCAATCCGACAAGGGCTAAAAACGCCCGTTTTATATAGTTCATCTTGTGTAATTTTATAGTGACAAGCGGCGTTGTTTTCGGCAAGCGACACACTTGTAAAAAGTTGATAATCAGGCAGGTAAGTTAAGAGAAAAGGGATTTCCGGAAGTTCGTTAATAAAACGCCTGCATAAAGAAAATTATCGTTAATAAAAGAATAGTTTTCGTTAATTTTCAATTAAACTTGTTTGGCAAATATACGAATCAGCGGAATATTATACGAAAAGGGTGCAACTCTGATCGGATAAGCGGATTGAGCGGATAAGGCGGATTTGTGCGGATGTTTTTTCTCTGTTTTCAGCTCTCCGTTGATTTATCAGCCCTCCGTCTCTTAAAAAAACAAACGCCGGCTTTCCCTTTAGCGGAAATGCCGGCGCCGTGCTTTCGGTCGAGGTCTTTAATTGTCTATTTTTCTGTTACGAATCTTTCACTAAAGACAAACCGGCCGCATTGCACTCGCAGCAGATACATGCCGGGCGACAACTCTCCCGTGTCCACTGTAAAAATGTTTTCGCCGACCAAAATCGAGCGCACAAATTCATGTCTCATTTTACCGTTCAAATCGAAGATTTGCATTACGGCTTCCGTGCTTTCAGTTGCTTCAAGACTAATTGTGAGCAAACCGCCCGCCACAGGATTGGGGTTAATCGTCAGCGCACCGCCGACCGTCGTGATTTCTACGCTGCGCACCGGGCTGTAAGAAAATTCTCCGTCAACGTCGAATTGTTGCAGACGGTAATAGTTTGTGCCGACCTGCGGTTTGGTATGCAGGTATGCGTAGCCCTGCGGACGGTCTCCGCTGCCCTGTCCTTTGATTTCTGTCAGCGTTGTGAAGTTTCTGCCGTCAGCGGAATGCTGCACTTGGAAGTGAGAATTTTGGTATTCGGTGCGGGTTTGCCAATTTAATTGTACCCCTCCCTCGGTTTTTTCCGCGAAAAAATTACCGTAATCTACTGGTAGCGCGGTAGTATTTTCCTGCTCAAAAAAGACTCGACTGTTACCGGCGTCGTCGTTAAAGTTAAGCAGATAATTCCAAATATAATCTACCGTAGTCTCGTAGTGCGTAGCTACCAAAGGATGCACGGAGGCGGGTACTGTATAGCTATCGGGCGCGGCCTCGGCGTAGATGCCCATGTACGTAATCAGCCCCGCCAAAAAATAAGCGGTCGGTGTACCGTGCGGCGCATTATCCACGTAGAGGTCTGCCGTCGGAATTCCGCTGAGCGGGGTCTGTGTAAATAAATCCGCCATTATCGGTCCGACGGGAATCATGCGCGGATATATTTCGGCACGCGCCGCCAAAGCCATATCCTGATAATCAATCCACCAATCGTGAAAGTCAACGGCGGTATAATCGTAATAACTTGTCAACTCTGCGGCCGTCGGATTAAAGTTATCTTGGTCGGCAAGATAAGGTGCCATGTCGGGCCAATTTTCGTAAATATAAATCCGCATTTCATCTTCCTGCGCCGTCGTCCAGTCCATAATATCGAGGGTAGCCGTGAGCGGCGAAATTACTCCGTCCTCCCCCGGATAAGGCGTATCGGCAGGCTGCCATTGCATAAAATTACCCGCCGTCAACAGAATAGTATTGAAGTCCGCATCGGCAAAATCCTCGACGTCTCCGTCCCACACCGGCTCGGGCATTTCCGTAAAACCCCAATTCGGAGCGGGCGGCAGATTAGCGTGTTGGGGTAAAAAACCAAACTGCCCGGTAGCCTGATAATCGTAACCGGCTTCCTCGGCAATGACGTGTATCCAGTGCGGAATGCGATTCGCGTCAACAGGAGCGACATTTTCATCGACCCCGAAGTCAACCAAACTGTGTCCGAATATAAAATTACGCACCTCCGTGACCGTCGGAGTCGGGTCGGGCGGATTATCATCGCTCTGTGTGCAGTCCGTCGCCGTTTGATTTTCGAGAACGGCAGCAAATTTAGGCGCGGGAATAGTGTTAACATCCTGCGACATTGTTTCCAACACACCCCAACTGCCGTACCGCGCACTCCGCGCTCCGACCAAAGAGAAATTCATCAATTCCAACGATTCGTCGCCCTCCTGCAAAGTGCGCATAAAAGCAAACCATTCATTGTACAAATTATACATCGCCGTGTCACGCTGCACATCCAAGAGTGCCTGCGCGTAAGTCGGTTCGACGCCGAACGGATGCGGGGTCAGGTGCTGACCGCCCTCGTAAAACTTGTATTCCAAACCCAAAGGGTCGATGAGTTGCGCCTTTTGCGTTTGTAAAAAGACCTTCGCCTGCTGCATGCCTTCCCGCGCTCTTTGCGCCACATCGGCAACGGTAACCGCGCCGCCGAGTGCGTCGAGTTCGGCTTCGTTTTCGTCCGTAAATCCGAAATAAAAAGCCGGTGCGACCGCGTCGATACTGCCCGGCGTCAGGTTGTTGACCATGCGATTACTGACATCTTGCCACGATAATTGTACGCCCGCCACGCGTGAAATTCTGTCCGTCTGCCCCGCAAAAACAGTCGTCCAAATATCCATACAATTCTGAATGTAAGGCACAACACCCTCCGGCCAATCCGTACCCGTTTGTTCGCAGCCGTATTTGTACAGCCAATTGGCCTGCCCGAACACCCAATTCCAAACTTCATTGCTGTACTCCACGGTCAACTTGCGTTCCGCCTCCAAGTTATCTCGAAAAAGCGTTGCCGCCTGCGTCAAATAATCGTCACTCGCGCGGTGCGGCATACAAACCCAACCGTCCAAATCGTAGTCATTCAGCAATTGAATCATCATTTCGTAAGGCACGCCCTTGTCATTCGCCCACGTGTAATCGTCGAGCTGCGCACGGTCTTCCCACGCAAAAAGGGAAGGGTCGTCCCAATCGCCGCCGCCCTGTCCCCAATTATTGGTTTTTCCCCAATCCATAAAGCGCACCGACGGAAAATTTTGCACCAAATCAATCCACACGGGATTAAAAGGCTGCGTTTCGTAGGTCGCCTCCGTACCCGGCATCAGCACGCGAATGTTGTGAATCGGGTCGTCGATATCGCTGCTCAAAATCGTCATTTCCAACAGACCGCCGACCGGATTATTGTAGTCAAATGTCATGCGCTGCGGGTCGGTCTGCGTCAGATTCTCGTAATTGCCCCAAAAAGACAACTCGCCCGTGCCGTCCCACAGCACGGTGTATTGCCCCGCCATCCACCCGTCGGTAATCGCCCAAATCGTCACGACGCGCTGCGCAAAATCGCTGCCGTCCACCGTCTGCGGAACGTGTGTCGGGTAGCCGTCCGCCCGAAAAGTCATGTTATGCACCAGGTTGCTGTTCCATTCCGCGTTCGGATTATCGACGTCTTTGGTGTACCACTCGCGGGCGTTACGCATGACATTGACAAAGGGAATTTCCGTGCCCCAATCGGCCAAACCGCCGAGATTCATGCCTTGTTTGAGCTTGCAATTATCGGGTAATTGAGCGTGAGAAATCGGGTGCAGACACAGCAAGAACAGGGCAATAAGAAGTGATTTCATTGCGGATAAATTTTAGTGACTTTTTGTGAAGTCGATGATTGGTTGTTGGTTGGTAGTTGTTGGTTGGTTGGAAAAATTTCCCAACTGCGGGTCGTTTTCCTTACAGTAAGGTGTCTGACGCTCGCCTCAAGAGAAAAACAGAATTTTAAATTTTTACAAAACTGCTTTGCAGCGAGAAAAGCGTCTGACACCGAAGGAAATATCGAGCAGTAGTGCCGGTGTCAGACACTTTCAACTCTTGAAATCTCGGTAAAAAATTTATCTTTTCGTCATTTGCTTGAGTCAAGTGTCAGACACCTCTTTTCGTAACTAAAGCAAAATCACCCTCTTACGCAGCACCGCTTCCTCACTCATAATGACAAGAATATGCACACCCGGCAGACAGTAAAAATTCTGCGTATCAAGACGAAAAGAAGCAACTTTTTCTTCATCAAAATTTTGTTGAAAAACGAGTTTTGCGTTGCTGTCGAAAAGCAGCAGGCGTTCGATATTTTTATGCTTTGTTTCAATGTTGATAAAGCGCATCGTCGGGTTTGGAGAAACTTTTATATCATTTAAAAATGAAACAAAACTATTTGACAAAACCAACTGCGACGGGTGTTTCAGCGTCAAAGAATCTCCGCGCGAGCGTATCATAAGGTCGCCTTCTTCCGCGTCGATTGCCAAGACATTTTTGAATTGCACGGGAAAAGGCAGGCAAGCAGTCGTATCGACTTCCAAACCCAAAATAACATCGGTGATGACGATTTCGATTTGTGCAATTTTGCCGAAACCCGAAACCGTATTACCGTCCAAACGTGTGACCGCTACCGAGGCGTGGTCGATTTCATCGGTATATTTTCCGAAACCGAAATACTCCTCGTCATTGCCGACCCAACTTTCCGAAAAGTCAAAAAACACTTCTTGCACGTACTGCGTATCGAGTTCCAACTGAAAACCGATGCCGTACAAATCGTTAATCGGGTTGCTCTCCGTACCCAAATGCACGTCAAAAAATAAAGAGCCGCCGGGCGCGGCAACGGTATTTTGCGGTACGAGAAAAAGGTCGTCGCCCGCCAAATTATTGCCGAGCAAACCGACGAAATTTTCGTTGGTTTGGTTGTAATTGACGGCGATGATAAATTGGTCGTTTAGTTCGATGACTCCGTTTCCGTCAGCGTCGATGTGTTTGTAATCCGCGCCGAGCAAAGGCAGGTTTTGTCCCCAATCTTCCGCCGTTTGCCCCTCCCAAGTCGTGGTCGCATCCGCGCGCGCCGGTCCCGTTTCACCAAAGGCAATGCCGTAAGCCAAAACGTCCAAATTATTGGCAATTCCGTTAGCATTCATGTCGCCGGGCCATACGCAGTCTTCGCTGCATTGCGCTCGCAAATCGAATTGCAAACCGCACAGCAGCACAAAAATCAGCGTGACGTATTGCAGAAAGTTACCTTGCTTTTTCATCATAGTTCAAAGTTAAAGTCAAATTTGCGGACAGGAAAGTACAATTTTGCTTATTTTTGAGATTTAAATTCGAGCTTATTATTTATAACTAACTGTTTTTCAAACAAATAGTAAACCTTAAATTTCTTTTTTCTGAAAAACAAACCACCCTTTTCCCGTGCAAAAAAGTAAAATTATTCACTATTTTTCCTTCCTCGATAAAAAAGAAGCGCAGTCTTTTCAAAACTTTGTGCACTCACCTTACTTCAATAAGCACGAAAATACGCGGCGATTTGTCGATTATTTATTGACCGCGAAAGCTAAAAAGTTGACTAAGGAAAAGGTCTTTGCGCACGTTTTTCCCGATAAAAAATTCGATGAACAACTGTTGAGTAATTTGAGTTCTTACGCGTTGCGTTTGCTCAAAAAATTTTACGCACAGCAACATTTCGAGCAGTCGGAAACCGCCGTTGAGACCGCCGCACTCGACCGCATTTTACAGTCCGGACAAGAGCGATTATTCTCGTTGTACGCCGGTCGTTTGGAGAAAAAGTCAGGCAAAACCGAACGCAGAGACAGCCGGTATTATCTGCAAAAAAGCAAACTCGCGCTGCTGTTCGATGATTTTAATTTGCAATACGGCGACCGCAAAAACGCGAAAAATTTAGAGGCGGCGAACAGTCATTTCGACACATATTTCATCGGAGAAAAGTTAAAAATGATGTGTCGCACGGCGGCGCGGCGGCAGGTCACAGGACAGGATTTTTCCTACACTTTCCGCTCGGAAATATTTGCTTATCTCGCCGAGCGCAAAGAAATTTACGCGCAAATACCGAGCGTTTGGATTTATTTTCTCATCTGTAAAATGCTCACCGAAGACATCGAAACGCATTATTTCGACCTCAAAAAGCGACTGCCGCAGACCGTCAAAAATTTTCAAAAAGAAGAAGGGCGTGACCTTTACACGCACTTGCTCAATTACTGTGTGCGGCGACTCAATCTCGGAAATTCCGCTTTTCGCAAAGAGGCTTTCGATATTTATCGGCAAATGTTGGCGCAGGGTCTGCTGTACCGCGACGGGATTTTGCCGCAGTGGGATTTTACGAATATGGTGAGTTTGGGCTGCGATTTGGCGGAATACGCCGCGACCCGCAATTTCATTTTTGCCGAAAAATCCAAACTCGCGGACGCGGAGCGCGAGAACACTTTTACCTACAATTTAGCCGCCTTTCACTACTCGCAAAAGGAGTACGCCGCCGCCGTAGAACTACTGCAAAAAGTAGAATTTACGGACGTCTATTATAATTTACTGAACCGCATTTTGACTCTGAAAATTCACTACGAACAAAGTAACGATAAGGCTTTGGACTATACTTCGGAGACGTTTCGTATCTTTTTGCTGCGCAATAAAAACATCACACAGAGTCGGCGCAAAAGCGGATTGAATTTGATACGATTTACGAAAAATTTGAGTCAGTTGAGAAGTGAAAAAGGGATTGTCGGGCGGCGCATTTTTGAGGAAAAGGTGCGGGCGTTGCAGGAGAAAATTGAAGGGACGGAGGCGGTTTTGAATCGGGGGTGGTTGTTGGAGCGGACGGGGGAAATGGGCTAAAAACTGAAAATTCAGCCGTTAATGAAAATCAATAAAAATAACACAAAGTGTAATTTTTTTACGGAAAATTATTTTAATATTCAATTAGACAAGGCTAATTCAACAATTTTCCTACTTTTGTGTAAAAAACACACGGTATGTTACTAAGACTAATGATGAAAAATTTCCTTTCCTTCGGTGAAGAAAAGGAATTTAATATGTTTCCTGCTTCAAGGCAGTCAAACTTAAAACATCACAAATATAAATTCGATACAGATGTGTTGAAATTAGCTGCGATTTATGGCGCGAATGCTGCAGGTAAATCTAACTTAGTGAAAGCACTTTCCTTTATAGAAGAATTCATCGACGGTAAGGTTACACCGGGAGATTTATATCGAAATAAATACAAGTTTTCAAAAAACGGTACTCCTGTAATTTTAGCTTTAGAATTTTTGCATAATTCAAAAGCATATATTTATGGTTTTGAAATTATTGGTAATAAAGTAATAACCGAAGAGTTATATATTTCAGGTTTAGGAAAAAAAGAAAACAAACTGATTTTTGAAAGAAAATCTACAAATGAAAACGAAACACGATTGACTTTTCTTGATGAACTTGAAAAAGATAAAGAAGGAAAGGTCTTAAAGAAAGTCCTAGAAAAAAATATAATAAAAAGCAATGTGTCTGCAATCGGGATACTCAACAATTTAGAAAACCCACTCTTAGAAGATATAAAATTCATAATAGAATGGTTCAAAAAATGCCTTTCTGTTATTCTACCCGAGTCTAAGCCTGGTGCTCTTTCTCACTTTTTAGACAAAGACTCCTCTATGCAGGATTACGCGAACAATTTCATCAGTTCACTTGACGCAGGCATAAAAAATATTAAAATAGAAACAAAAACTCTAAAACAATACTTTGGAGAAAATGAACTTGAATTAATAAAAAAACTGAAAGACGACTTTGAAGAAACCCCGGAGCAAGTGAAAGTTTGGAGGAATCAATCCTTGAAAAGTGATGAAATAGTAATGGTGAAGGAAGAAGGAAAAATAGTTGTCAAAAAAATTATCCTTGAACACAGCGGAAAAAATGAAAAAAATGTTGATTTCCTGTTAGAGGAAGAGTCTGACGGAACTGCGCGTTTGATAGATTATATTCCTTTATTTCACAAAATAATTGATACGAATAAAGTATTCGTTGTTGACGAAATAGAACGGAGTATTCATCCTCTACTCATTAGAGAACTTATAAGTAAGTTTTCCAAAGATGAAAACACCAAAGGACAATTGATATTTACAACACATGAGTCCCATTTGTTAGATCAAGAAATATTCAGGCAAGACGAAATATGGTTTGCGGAAAAAGATACATCAGGTTCTACAGACTTATATCCTTTAAGTGATTTTAAAGAGCATCACAGTAAAAATATTGAAAAAGGGTATTTAAACGGTCGGTACGGCGGAATTCCGTTTTTGGCTAATTTAAAAGAACTTAATTGGAATAATCATGCCGTTACTGAACATTAGCAATTATAAAAAAGAAGAGCCGTGGCGTGATGCGACTCTACTGATAATCGTCTGTGAAGGCAGTGACAAAGAGCCGTATTATTTTAATTTTTTCAACGGACTGACCAAGAAAATCAGGCTCATTGCCGTGCCGAGCAAAAGCGGTAAGAGTGCGCCGACTCATCTAATTCTAAATGCAGAAGACGAACTCAAAAAACATAAATCGCACGGCACGTGTGAACTTTGGTTTGTCATCGATGTCGATAAGTGGCTACAACACAAACACATTTATACTTTACAAAACAAGTGCAAAGAGAAGGATTGGAAGACAGTAATTTCTAATCCTTGCTTTGAAGTGTGGCTGAACAATCATTTTTCAAATGAGCAGCCCTTACAACAGAGTGACAAGTGCAAATCTTAGAAATCTCATGTACATACAAAACATGGCGGCTTTGACTCGACGCGACACCCGACTTTACTGCTGACAGCTATCGACATCAGTAAGAAAGGCTTTACTAGCACAGGTTTTATTCCCGATGTCGGATGCACACAAGTTTTTGAGTTGGGAGAACGCATCTATGAACTTGCCGGAAAATTGTTGGAAAAATATCATCGTTGAATGCACGGTTTTTCCACAAAAAAACCTCCGACTCTCTCAAGCCGAAGGCAGTAATTTATCAAAATAAACAAAACGATTTCTTTCAGACGGCAAACAGACCCGCCTCTTTTTCTTCTATCGCCTTCTCCCTTCCCGTCAAATATTTATCAACCGCAGCGGCGGCTTCCCGACCTTCGGCAATAGCCCACACGACGAGCGACTGACCGCGTCGCATGTCACCGGCGGCAAAAATTTTCGGGTTGGAGGTTTGGTAGTTATCAGCGTTGACGTTGCCACGTTTATCGAGGTGTACGCCTAAGTTTTCGAGCATACCTTTGTGCTGTGGGTGCAGAAAACCGATAGCTAAAAAAGCGGCTTCGCAGGGAATTTCGCGCTCCGTACCCGGTACTTCCGTGAAGCCGGGCTTGCCCGTTGCGGGGTTGATTTTCCATTCTAAATCGACTAATTGCACGGCTTTCAAATTACCGTTTTCGTCGCCGATAAAAGCCTTGGTCAGTATCGCCCATTCGCGCTCGCAGCCCTCTTCGTGACTCGTGGAGGTGCGCATTTGCATCGGCCACAGCGGCCACGGCGTAGAGGCATCGCGCTCGGCGGGCGGGCGGGTCATCAACTCGATTTGCGTGACGGATTTTGCCCTTTGCCGATTGGCGGTGCCGACACAATCGGAGCCGGTATCTCCCCCGCCGATGACGACAACATTTTTATCTTTTGCGGAAATCACGACTTCATTTTGCATTCCGGCGGCTACGTTTCGGTTGCTTTCTTCTAAAAAATTCATAGCAAAATGAACGCCGTTTAACTCACGCCCCGGCACCGGCAAATCGCGCGGCACAGTCGAGCCGCCGCACAAAATAATCGCGTCGAAATCTTGCAGCAATTCGCTTTCAGGCACGTTACCGCCGACCTCGGCGTTGGTACGAAACTCAATGCCCGACGCCTCCATGACCGCCAAACGTCGGTCGATAACCCGTTTTTCTAATTTAAAATCCGGAATACCGTAGCGCAGCAATCCGCCGACTCGGTCTTTACGCTCAAATACGGTGACGCGGTGTCCCGCCTTATTTAACTGCGCCGCCGCCGCCAATCCCGCCGGTCCGCTGCCGACTACGGCGACTTTTTGACCGGTATCGGGGGCGGTTTTATCGGAGCGCACCCAACCGTTTTCAAAGGCTTTTTCAATAATATTTTTCTCGATATTCTCAATGGTCACAGGGTCTTTGCGCAAGCCCAAAACACAGGCCGCCTCGCAGGGTGCCGGACATATTCTGCCCGTGAACTCGGGAAAGTTATTGGTCGTTGACAATATCTCATAAGCGGTCTGCCAATCTTCTTTATATACCGCGTCGTTGAAGTCGGGAATGATATTGCCCAAAGGACAGCCGGAATGACAAAACGGAATGCCGCAGTCCATGCACCGCGCGGCCTGCTCGTTGATTTTTTGCTCGGCTAAAGGGATGTAGAGTTCGCGGTAGTCGGCGGTGCGCTCGGTGACGCTGCGTGTTTGAGGGAGAGTGCGGTTGTATTTTAAGAAGCCTTTTGGATTGCCCATGATGATGATTTTGACTATATTTTTTTGAACCTGATGATTATGATTTTTATGAGAGGTTATGATTCTGATTTTACTTCGTAAAATCTGTGTGACTTTGCCTTTTACGCTGATTATTTATGATTTTTTATGAATTACGCTGACTCTCGTCTCGCTTTACACAGAAATTTCTCCGCGTCTCTGCGCCCCTTGCCCCTCAGAGTCCGCATTCAACCTACTCTCCAATACCCGCTTATACTCCACAGGCATCACCTTCACAAAGTGTTTGCTCATTTGCTCCCAATTATTCAAAATGCGGAGGGCGCGCATGGAAGATGTGTGCATGAAAAAATTGCGGAGAAGGTCGCGGATAACCTGTAAATCCGCGGCGGTCGGTACTTCGGGGAGGACGGTTTCGGGGTTGATTTGGCTTAATGCTTTCGGCGACGGATTGAAGAGGAAAGCCTCGCCGCCGCTCATGCCCGCCGCAAAGTTTTTGCCCGTGTTGCCGAGAATGAGGACTTTGCCGCCGGTCATGTACTCGCAGCCGTTGTCGCCGATGCCCTCGACGACCGCGGTTGCGCCCGAGTTGCGCACGGCAAATCTTTCGCCCGCCATGCCTTTGATATAGACTTCACCGGAAGTTGCGCCGTAGAGGGCGACGTTGCCGACGATGATGTTTTTTTCCGCCGCGAAGTTTGCGTGGCGGTCGGGTACCAAGATGAGTTTGCCGCCGCTGAGTCCTTTGCCGAAGTAGTCGTTGGCTTCGCCTTCCAAAGTAAATTTAATACCTTTTGCGCCGAATGCACCGAAACTTTGCCCGGCGGAACCGCGAAAGCGAAAGGAAATCGCATCGGCTTTCAAACCCGCGCTGCCGTACTTTTTAGCGATTTTTGAAGATAACATCGTACCCAAAGCGCGGTCGGTGGTTTTGACGGGAAAAACGCTGTTGATGTCGATGTTTTCTTCTAATGCCAAGCGCGCGTAGCGAATGAGTTTTTGGTCTAAAACCTCATCCAAACCGTGGTCTTGAGCTTTGCTTTTGTAAAAGGTTTGCTCGACTGCGACGGGGGCGCGGAAAAGGACTTTACTCAAATCGACGGTGTTTGCTTTCCAATGTTTTGCCCCGGTTTTTTGCTTTAAATATTGTGTTTGTCCGACCAATTCGTTGACGGTGCGGACGCCGAGTTCCGCCATAATTTCGCGCAGGTCTTGCGCTAAAAAAGTGAAATAATTGATGAGGTGTTCGACCTTACCTTTAAATTCTTTGCGCAGATTTTCATCTTGCGTAGCGATGCCGACGGGGCAGGTATTCAGATGACATTTGCGCATCAAAATACAGCCTTCGACGACTAAGGCGGCGGTAGCAATGCCCCATTCTTCCGCACCCAAAATCGAGGCAATCGCCATGTCGCGCCCCGTGCGAATTTGTCCGTCGGTCTGCAAAGTGACGCGGTCGCGCAGGCCGTTTTTGAGCAGCGTTTGGTGCGTTTCCGCCAAGCCCAACTCCCACGGAATGCCCGCGTGGCGAATGGAACTGAGCGGCGAGGCACCCGTACCGCCGTCGTAGCCGGAAATCAGAATGTGGTCAGCGTGTCCTTTTGTGACGCCCGAGGCGATGATGCCGACGCCCGCTTTCGACACCAATTTTACACTAATGCGCGCGTCTTCATTAGCATTTTTCAAGTCATAAATTAACTGCGCCAAATCCTCAATCGAGTAAATATCGTGGTGTGGCGGCGGCGAAATCAGACCGACACCCGGCGTGCTGTGCCGGACCCGCGCTATCCACGGATTGACTTTGTGACCGGGCAAATGACCACCCTCGCCCGGTTTTGCGCCCTGTGCGATTTTGATTTGAATTTCGTCGGCGTTGTTCAAATAATTTATCGTCACACCGAAACGCCCCGAAGCCACCTGTTTTATCGCCGAACGCTCCCAATCGCCGTTTTCCTTTTTCGCAAAACGCACCTCGTCCTCGCCGCCCTCGCCGCTGTTGGATTTTCCGCCGATGCGGTTCATTGCAATCGCCAAAGCGGTGTGCGCTTCGTGGGAAATCGAGCCGAAAGACATCGCGCCCGTAGCAAAGCGTTTGAAAATTTTTTCGACGGGTTCGACCTCCGTGAGCGGTATCGGATTTTTATTTGTGAAAGCAAAAAGCGACCGCAGCGTGCAGGCTTTTTCTTCTTGTTTATCAATCGCGGCGGCAAATTTTCGGTAAGTCTTATAGTCGCCGCGACTCGTCGCCTGCTGCAGCAGATGCACCGTGGTCGGGTTAAAAAGGTGGTATTCTCCGCGTCGCTTCCATTGGTACGCACCGACATCGGCGAGCATTTCTACGTTGGGGGTGATGAAGGCGGCGTTGTGTTTGACTTCGGCTTCGCGCTGCAAATCCGAAAATTTCATGCCGCCGATGCGACTGACAGTATCGGTAAAACAGAGGTCGATGACTTCCTGCGACAGTCCGAGTGCTTCAAAAGTTTGTGCGCCTTTGTAAGATTGAATGGTGGAAATGCCGAGCTTGGACATGATTTTCAACAGTCCTTTTTCCATTGCCGTCAGCAAGATTTTTTCGGCATTATTTTTCTTTTCCTGCGGGGCGATATTTTTGATGACTTCAATCGCCAAATAAGGATGCACGGCATCCGCGCCGTAGCTGAACAGCAGGGCGCAGTGATGCGTCTCCGTGATGTCCGCACCGACCGTGATGAGCGAAACGGGGCGGCGTAAACCCTTGCGCAGCAAATGATGATGTACGGCGCCGGTCGCCAACAAACTCGGAATTGCCACGTGGTCGGCATCCGTTTTTTTGTCGGAAATGAAAAGCAAAACCGTTCCGTTGCGCACAGATTTTTCGGCGGCGGCACAGAGGTTTTCTATACCCTTTTGGAGAGCAAATCTATCATCGCCCGTTGGAAAGACAGCAGAAATTTCCTGAGTTTTAAATCGTTCGAGTGCATGGTATTTTAGTTTTAGAAAATTTTCGGTATCGAGTAAAGGGGAGTTAATTCTGATTTTTTCGGCATCGTCGGCACCGCTGCCTACAACGCGGGCATAGCCGCCGAGGTAGGTCTGCAAAGTCATGAAAAACTTTTCGCGCAGCGGGTCGATAGCAGGATTGGTGACTTGGGCAAATTGCTGTTTAAAATAATTGGCGGGGTGCTGCGCAATGCGGGACAAAACCGCCAACGGAATGTCCGTCCCCATGGAACCGATCGGCTCTTTTTTTGTGTGCAAAACCGCGCGCAGCACCATGTTCTCGTCCTCTTTGGTCATCCCGGCGGCGAGTTGTCTTTGCAGCAGCGGTATCGAATTTAAGAGGTCGGCGGGACGCGCATTGTTCGGCGGTAAGTCGGACAAATTTTTACGTTTTGCGTCCAACCATTTGCCGTATTCGCGGCGGTTGCAGATGATGCGTTTCAGTTCTTCGTCGCCGACAATGCGGTGCTCGTCGAGGTCGGCAATGAGGATTTTTCCGGGTTGCAATCTGCCTTTGTAAACAATTTTGTCGGCGGGCACTTCGAGGCAACCGGCTTCGCTGCCGAGTATCAGGCGGTTATCGTCGGTGACGATGTAGCGCGAGGGGCGCAGACCGTTGCGGTCTAAAGTCGCACCGACCAAAGTGCCGTCGGTAAAACAGAGCGAGGCGGGACCGTCCCACGGCTCGATGAGGTGCTCGTGAAATTCGTAAAAATCTTTTTTGTACTGCTCGACGCGGGGGTCGTTTTGCCAGGCCTCGGGTATCATCATCATGAGGGCGTGCGGCATGGTACGACCGTTTTTTACCAGGTATTCCAATACTGCATCAAAGCTGCCGCTGTCGGAGTGGTGCGGCTCGCAAATCGGCATAATTTCCTGCAACTGCGCAGGCGTAAAAACCTTGGAAGTCATGTCGGCTTCGCGGGCTTTCCACCATTGGGTGTTGCCTTTGACGGTGTTGATTTCGCCGTTGTGCGCGATGCAACGGAAAGGCTGCGCCAATCGCCACTTGGGGACGGTATTGGTGGAAAAACGGGAATGACACAATGCGATGGCGGACTTGAACAGCGGGTCGGATAAATCGGGAAAATAGTCGCGGACTTGGGTGGCGGTGAGTTGCCCTTTATAGACCATGGTACGCGCGGAAAGGGAGGCAAAATAGAAGTCTTCGGCGTAGGCTTCATCGGCTTTACCGACGGCTTTAGAGATGACGCTACGGAGGTAATACAGGCGGGTGTCGAGTTCTTTGTAGCGGGCGTTGTCGTTGGCTTTGACAAAGATTTGTACCATGCGCGGCTCGGTACTGCGGGAGGTTTTGCCGAGAATTTCGGAATTGACGGGAACGGGTCGAAAGCCTAAAACGGTGAAGTCGTTTTTCGTAAATTTTTCGGTCAAAATATCCAAACAGCGACGGCTTTGGATTTCGTTTTGCGGGAGGAAAACCATGCCTGCGCCGTAGTCTAAATAGTCGGGCAGTTGCACGTTTTGCTTTGCCATTTCGGCGGACAGAAAAGCGTGGGGAATTTGGAGTAATACGCCCGCTCCGTCGCCGCTGTCGGGTTCGCAGCCGCAGGCGCCTCGGTGTTCCATGCGCTCCAAAACGGTGAGTGCGTCGCTGACGATGCTGTGGGATTTGGTGCCGTTGAGGTCGGCAAGGAGGCCGATGCCGCAGGCGTCTGATTCGTATTGGGGGGTGTAGAGGCTTTGCTTTTCCATTGTTTGAGTGTGGTTTTATTTTTGACGCTGATTGCTTGTGTGATTTTTTTTGAACCTGATTTTTATGAGTTTTATGATAGGTTATGATTTTGATTTTACTTCGTAAAATTGTGTGACTTGGCTTTTTTACACTGATTTTTATGATTTTTTAAGATTTACGCTGTTTGTTGTTATGATTTTTTGATTTCCGCTAATTTCTTTTGAGAGTACCAAATAATCCGAGATTTACCGCGAACTCAAGCCCGGAGAAAGTTCCCCCGCTCCGGGGGTTAGGGGGCTGAAGACGTTGATTTTGCACGTGTGACTTTGTTTTTTTTGACCCTGATTTTTATGATGAATACCTGTCCCGACTTCAGTCGCGGATGATTTGTTATGATGCGGATTTTACTTCGTAAAATCGTGTGACTCACCTCCTCGGAAAATTTATTTTCCCCCTCTTTCCTCTCCCCTTATTCCCTCTCCCCTCAAAAAGCTGCCGGCACGAAAACGCACCGGCAGCAGTCAACTTCCTTACTGTTGTATGAATAAGTTTTATATGTCTTTTTCCCGTTTAGAAAGCATATACGGCGGCTACTAAAAGAGAAGGTGAAATACCGGTCGCTTCCGGGTTTTCTGCGTCGGTGACGTCGGTAAAAATGTCTTCGCTTGCGGTGTCGATGCGCAACTCGGGGATGATAGTCAGGTCGCCGATGACGATATTCGCGGAGAGGGTCGTTGCGAATATCGAGAGGTCGGGAACGCCGAATATTGCGCCGTCGTTGTCGTTAAAAGACTCGGCGCGGAGACCGAGGGTAACATTATCGGAAACGGTGTAACCGAGATATACCGCCGCGCCGAACCACGTCGCGTCTTCGTTCAGACGATCGTCGTCGGGTTGACTGTTTTTGACCGTGGCGTTGATGCCGAGGGTCATTTTCTCGCTCAGCTCAAAGGCAGCGGTGAGGTCGATTTGGTTGAAAGAAACCGTGTCGATGCCATTGGTGCCCGTGAGGTAATTGAGGTAGATATCTCCGATTTCGGCGGCGTAGGAAACCTGAGCGCCGAAGTGTTTGCCGTCGATAACGTCGAATTTATTGTCCGTGTCGTCGAACAAACCGACCATGACACCTACCTTGTCCGTGACCGCGATGTCTGCCTTGATTCCCGTGTGAAAAAAGGGGCCGTAGGAAAACATGTAGGAGGTGCTGTAATGAAAATTGGCGGTCGGGTCGATTAACTCGTAACCGATGTGCGTACCGAAATTTCCGGCGGTCAGCTTCACTTTTTCCCACGGCCGGTAGGTGATAAAAAGTTGTTGCAACTGCGCGAATGACGTGCCGGCGTAACCGTTGGCGGCATCGGCGCGCGGTCCGAAACCCAAATCGACACCAAAACCGACTTTTCCGAATTCTTTGGCAACGGCAACTTTTGCCATGCCGAGTGAAAAGGAATTGTGATCGGGCGTAAAGGCCGTCAATCCGGGCGTTTCGCCGTTAAAATTGTACTGATAGTACACATCGGCGGAGCCGGAAATTACCGGTTTCGCTTTCTCTTCCGGTTCATTTTCTTCTTGTGCGGCTTCCGACTTTTCGGAAACCGGAACGGGTGCCTGCGGTGCAAAATCTTGTGCCGTGGCAGCGGCAACAAAGAAGGTACACAGCAGCAAAAGGTAAATTTTTTGCATGACTGTTAAAAATTTGTGCAAATGTCATCCGACTTCATTTTTACAGTTGTCCGTAAGCAGAAAACAGACTAATTTTGCGGTAGATAGTTTCGATTTATTTCGAGACACGGGCGAGCGGTTGGCAGACTGCTTGCCCGTTTTTTTTGACGGTGGACGGTGGTTTGGTGGACGGTGGACGGAGACAGAAATAACTATTTTAACCAGGAAGCTGATTTTCATCTTACCTTTTTTCTACTGCCTGCCAATCAATGGTTAATTTACAAGCAACCTAAAGCGATTGCCGCCCGTCAACCGTCCACCGTCAACCGTCCTTACTTCACTTCCAAATTATACGGTGCCTTTTCCAATTGGTGATACGCATTCATCTCGTGCTCCGCAATGTCCAATCCGCGCTTCTCTTCCTCCGCGCTGACTCTGATACCCATAGTTTTTTTCAAGACAAAAAAGATAGCGAAGGAAACCGTGAACGCAAATACGCCGCAGGCTACCGAGCCGATGAGTTGGCTGAGAAATTGTGCGCCGCCGGCTAAAGAACCGAAGATGCCGACCGCTAAGGTGCCCCAAATACCGCAGACCAAATGCACGGAAGTAGCACCGACCGGGTCGTCGATTTTTACCTTATCGAAAAAGACCACGGACAGCGGAATAATCGCGCCCGCAATGCCGCCGACGATGATGGCTTCGCCCGCCGACATGAGGTCTGCGCCTGCCGTGATGCCGACCAAGCCGCCCAAGATACCGTTGAGTACCATGGATAAATCGTGGGTTTTAAATTTGATAAACGATACGGTGAATGCCGCGACCGCACCCGCCGCCGCCGCCAAAGAGGTGGTGACGAAGACCTTAGAAACACCGCCCGCATCGGCCGACAAAACGGAGCCGCCGTTGAAGCCGAACCAACCGAACCACAGCAGAAAAACGCCGATGGCCGCTAAGGGCATGTTGTGTCCGGGAATGGGCTTAATGCTGCCGTCGCTGCGGTATTTTCCTTTGCGCGAGCCGAGTAAAAGGACTCCGGCGAGTGCCGCCCAACCGCCTACGGCGTGGACTAAAGTAGAGCCGGCAAAGTCGTAAAACGGAGTTTCGAGCGTGGCTAACCAACCGCCGCCCCACTTCCACATGCCCGTAATCGGGTACGCCAAACCGACGAATAAAACGGAAAAAATCAGAAAGGATTCTAATTTGATACGCTCGGCAACCGCACCCGAAACAATGGTCGCGCAGGTGGCGGCAAACATGGCTTGGAAGATGAAATCGGCGTAGAAAGAGTAGTTGCCGTCCGCGTAAGCGATACCGGCGGCGTCGCCCTCAGGGACGTTGAGTCCGAAAGAAAAACTTCCGAACCAACCGCCCGCGAAGTCTGCGCCCGGATACATGAGATTGAACCCGACGGCGTAATAAAGCAGTAGCCCCACGGAAATAATCATGGAGTTTTTGAAAAGAATATTAACGGTGTTTTTGCGGCGCACGAGACCGGCTTCGAGACAGGCGAAACCCAGGTGCATGATGAATACGAGACAGGTCGCTACGAGTATCCAAAGATTATTGACGGTGTATAAGGATAAATCCATTTTGTTTTGTTTTGAGTGCAACGGGTCGAACTTGTGGCTACTCACAGGGTGACTCAAAGTCACCTTTTGAGTAAGAGCGAGATGTCACTCTATTTAACCCTTGACCTTTTTTTGAAGATTGAAAGTGATAAAGGTGTCCGACACTTTTCGTACTTGAAGCCGTTTTCAAAAAATTTAAATTTCGTTTTCGTATCGGCAGAAGTGTCAGACACCGGCGGTTTTTACAGCGCAGATTGGTCTAACTCTCCCGTTCTGATACCAATCATTTGCTCGATGCGGGTGACGATGATTTTTCCGTCACCGATTTCGCCGGTTTTGGCGGAGGTGCGAATGGCACTGACGATTTCGACTTCCTTTTCCTCGGGAATGATGATTTCCAGTTTCATGCGGGCGATATAGCCGACGTCATAGGCCTGACCGCGGTACGAGATGTGTTCGCCTTTTTGTTTGCCGAAGCCTTTGACCTCGAAAAAGGTGAAGAAGTTGATGCCGATGCCGGAGAGGGCTTCTTTGACATCCTCGAATTTTGAAGACCGTATAATCGCTTCAATTTTCTTCATAATTGCTGACTGTTTTGTAAAAGCGGTGTGCGTTTTATTTTTAATATTGCAAATATCGGGGCGCAAAAGCCGGTTTTTTTCGGAGTTTTTTCGGCTTTTGTGGTTTCTAATATCATACTCCCCACTTTACGATTTTTGCCTAACCAATTCATTACCAATATTTTAGAACATGAAATAAATTACTGTACGCTTTAATATTTTGTTATGCCTATCTCACAGACCTCACAGCTTTTTTCTTTAATAAAATCGCTGACTAAAAGTGAAAAGCGCAATTTTCGGCTGTACGTCAACCGTATTTCCGATGGAAACTCGACGCTTTACATTCGGTTATTCGACCTTTTGGATAAGCAAAAAGAGCCGAACGAAGCGGAAGTATTTCGGAAAATCAAAGGCTTGGACAAAAGCAAATTTTCTAACCTCAAGCGGCATTTGTACTCGCAAATCATGGTGAGTCTGGAGCAGGTACACAAACAGAAGAGAGCGGATTTGCGAATCAGAGAGTTGCTGAATTTTGCGCACATTTTGTACGGAAAGGGATTGGTTTTGCAGGCCTTGAAAATTTTGCAAAAAGCCAAAACGACCGCCGACCGGCATCATTACGACCTCCATTATTTGAGTATTTTGGAGTTTGAAAAGAAGATACAAAGTCGGCACATCACGCGCTCGGGGGCAGAGCACAGTTTGAGTTTGGTGCGGGAATCGGAGGGACGCAACAAGCAAATTATCAACACGCTTTCGCTGTCAAATCTGCGGCTGTCGATGCACAATTATTACATCAAAAACGGACACGTCACAAATGCGGAACAGGCAGACGAAGTGACGCAAATTTTTACGGAACATCAGCTCGGTAATCTCGACGAGGCGACTTTGGGTGTGAAAGAAAAAGCCTATCTCTATCAGTCTTTTGTGTGGTATTATTTCATTCTGTTAGACTTTGATTTGTGCTTTATTTTTGCCGAAAAATGGGTCAAACTTTTCAAAGAAAACGCCAACATGGCACTGCGCGACCCCGACCTTTTTCTGCGCGGCTATCACTATTTACTGCTGTCGGCGTACAATATTCGGGACAAGGAAAATCACGACAACTACCTCGCGGAGGCGGAGAAATTTCGGAAAGAAAACTACAAGCGGTTTAACAAAAACTCGCAGATTATGTCCTTCATTTACGTGCATAACGCGCGGCTGAACCGCTACATGCTGAGCGGAGATTTTGCGGCGGGCGTCGCGGCGGTGCCGCAGACTTTAAGGCGCATAAATCGCTACGGTACACAACTCGACCCGCACCGCATTATGATTTTGTACTACAAAATCGCGTGGCTGCACCTCGGCGCGGGCGACCCCGGCACCTGCATCGACTATTTGCAAAAAATCGTGAATATGAACATGCAAAATTTGCGCAGCGACGTGCAAATTTTTACGCACCTGATGTTTCTGCCCGCGCACTACGACCTCGGCAATGAGGACATTATTCGCTATGTTATCAAAAATGCGGAGACCTTCCTCGCCAAGCAAAAAGGCACGCACCGGATGCCGAAGTTGTGTCTGCAATTTTTCAAAAAAATCATCAATATCGGCCCCTCTGACCGACGCGCGGCTTTCAAAGAATTTGAGCGGGAACTGTTGCGCATCAAGTCCGTTAAGTACGAAAAACGGGCGTTTTTTTATTTGGATATGCCGGCTTGGGTGCGGCACAAGATTGAGCACCGGAGTTTGGCAGAGGTGGTGCGGGATAGTTTTTGACCCTGATTTTTTTTTGACTTTGATTTTTTGACCCTGATTTTTATGATAGTTATGATTTGTTATGAGGGGGATTTTACTTCGTAAAATATTCTTCGCTTATAAAAATTACGGTAGTAAAGATAGTGTATGAAGCATTGCAAAACGTCGGGTTTACTTGGATTTTACGTGAAATATTTCTTACTTTTAGGTCACTTTTCAAACTTCAAAAATCCGGTAGGCATGAAAAATTTTACAATTTTGATTTTTGCTTTTTTCTTTTCTTTTTCGGCGGTCGATGCGCAGAGTAATTGGTTTTCGGAGGGGGCGACTTGGACGTATCATCTGACGGGAACGTGGTCATCTTATGATACAACCTCCGTTACGGAAGTAGTCGGTGATACGATTATTGCCGGACA
>JAHDCG010000007.1:90258-92571 GCA_020629965.1 Saprospiraceae bacterium
TCAAAAACTACGCAGCCGTCGAGCGTTTGGAAGTCTTCGATATTTCGGGAAAGATGCGGATGCAAATCGATAATGTGACGGAAAAAATCGACGTTTCGGATTGGGCGAGCGGGATTTATTTTTTGCGCTTCACGGGGGAAGACGGGCGCGGGGCGAGTCGGCGGGTGGTTATTCAAAAACCGTAAAAATCCTCCAAATCCCGTCAATCCTATCAAAAAAATCACAAACAAAAATCCTCAAAATCCTGTCAATCCTGTCTAAAAAATCACAAATAAAATCCTCAAAATCCTGTCAATCCTGTCTAAACAATCACAAATAAAATCCTCCAAATCCCGTCAATCCTGTCTAAAAATCCAAACAATCCCAAGCAAAAAAAACGCTCATTCCAAAAACTTTACCCGCCGTTTCATTGTATTGTAAAAGCAAAGTTAAAGCGGCGTTTGTAAGCAGAAACGCAAGGACAAACACCGTACCTTTGCGACGCAAAAATTAAAAAATTGTGGTCGGCGGTGGTCGGCGACTTGAAAAATAAAACAGAGAAATATGTATCCTGCTCATTTGGTAGCTCCGATGTCGAAAGACTTGACGGATTTTGGTTTTGAAGGTTTGACAACACCCGAGGCGGTAAATTCTGCTTTGGAAAATATGCAAGGCACGGCGCTTTTGGTCGTCAATTCCGTCTGCGGTTGCGCGGCGGCAATGGCACGTCCGGGGGCGAAAATGTCATTGCAAAACGACAAAACACCCGATAAAGTCTATACCGTTTTTGCGGGTGTAGATAAAGAAGCGACCGAAAAAGCGCGTGAATATTTACTGCCCTACCCGCCGTCTTCACCGTCTATCGGTTTGTTTAAAGACGGAAAATTGGTGCATTTCATCGAGCGTCATCACATCGAGGGTCGCCCGGCGGAGGTGATTGCGGAGAATTTGAAAATGGCGTTTAATCATTATTGTTAAGCGGAGAGTTGCGAGTGGAGAGTAGAGAGATTTCCGCCTTTGGCGGAGTAATTTTGTCAAAGAATAAAATATTTAGTTATGGAAAATACAGCCACGAAAAGTCCGGTGATGCTTTATACGGAGCAGACGCCGAACCCCGAAAGTTTGAAATTCGTCACGAATAAAATGTTGTACCAAGGTACGGCGGATTTTCGGGAGGAGGAATTGGCGCGCGAGTGGTCGCCGTTGGCTTCGGCATTATTCGACCTGCCTTACGTGAAAGGCGTTTACATTTCCACCAACTTCGTGACGGTCACCAAGGAGTTTAATTACGCCTGGGAAGACATCATGTTGAAGCTCAAAGAGTTTATCAAAAACTACGTGCAGGACGGCAAAGCTATTCTCAACGAAGGTTTTGAAGAGGCAATGGCAAAGTTGGAAGCGGAACGCGGCGCGAGCTACGAGTACACGGAAAACGAAGCGGAAATCGTGGTCAAAATCAAGGAACTGCTCGATACTTATGTGAAGCCGGCGGTCGAAATGGACGGCGGTAACATCGAGTTTAAGCACTTTGACAAAGGTATTGTCACCGTGATTTTGCAAGGCTCTTGCAGCGGTTGTCCTTCTTCTACCGTGACGCTGAAATCGGGCATCGAGGGGATGCTGAAGCGTATGGTGCCGGAGGTGAAAGAGGTGGTTTCGGAAATGGGATAAGTAACGGCGACTTTTAAGTCGTCCGAAAAATTAAAGGGCGAGAAAACTGAGTTTTCTCGCCCTTTTTTTGTGAAAAAATTTGCACTTATCGCCTTCGACTTACTTCAACGCACGCGGCGGAATATTCGTAGGCGTACCGATGTCCGGTCGATTGATGTCCGGCTGCTGCGGAGCATAACCGGGTTCTTTCGACGGCTTTTTGTCGGGGCGCGTCGGCGTGGACGGCTTGGTTTTATCCGGTTTCGGCCCGTCGAGTTTCGGTTCTTCGGGCAGCGGTTTATCTTGCTTTTTCATGATTTTAAATTTTTTGGTTAGGAAATATTACCTTGCGCTTAGTTGTTACGCAGGGCTTCAATTAATTCTTTTTTGCTCATTGTCGAGCGACCTTCAATGCCGACATTTTTCGCTTGCTCGTACAGTTCTTCTTTCGTCCTGTCCTCGTAGTCCGAGGCTTTTCCTCCTTTCTTGCCGGCGTTCGGCGTGTTGGCAATACGCGCGGCTTTTTCTTGGCGGTAGCCTTTTTCACGCAATGCTTCGTATTGGTCGTCGTTCTTAATAGACGGTCTGTCGCGGTCTGCCATGATGTTTTTACTTTTTTTGATTAAAAATCCTCTCTCCTCTCTCCTCTCTCCTCTCTCCTCTCTCCTCTCTCCTCTCTCCTCT
>JAHDCG010000101.1 GCA_020629965.1 Saprospiraceae bacterium
TTACTTCCCCAAAAACCCATACTTCTCCCCATACTCCAACATCTGCTTCGTAAAATCATTCGGGTACTCCACTTTCACATCCGAAATATTTCCGGAAACATCCATGACGGGCACCAAACGCGGATTGATAAAACCGCCGTAGGGCGGAATGTTGAGCACCGCCGCCCGTTCCAGCACTTCTTCGTGCAGTTCTTTATCGACTTTTACACCGTAGTTTTCAATGAGAGCGCGACCGGCTTCGTAATCGCCCTGTGACTTGATGCGTTGTACTTCTTTCAGCAATTCGCCGATGAGTTCGCGCATTTTGTCGTAGTCTTTAACGTCGAAATAGGTTTTACCGTCGCGTTTTACCATCTCAATGACGTTGTCGGTTTTGCCTTTTTCATAAATCCATTTGGCTATCATTTGGCGGTTGCGCATGTGTGATTCTTCGATTTCTTTGCCCGGTTCGATGCGGCGCAGTTGGGTCAACAGACCGTTGCGAATGTAACCGTCATACTCTTCTTTGGCCGCGCCGTCACCGTCGAGCAGTTTCATTTCGTTCATTTTTGCGTCGGGCAGGTAGTAGAGCGCAACCAAATCGGCACGCGCTTCTTCGAGAGCGGAGGCGTAACTTTTCAGCGTTTCTTTGGGAGTGCCGACGCCGGGTTCGAGCTGACCGGAGGCGTGACCGATGACTTCGTGCAGCGCGGTGTGCATTTTGTCGCCGACGGCACCGTATTCTTGCGCCCGTTCGATTTCCTCTTCGTCGTGCGCAAATTCTTGTAAAATACCCGGCCCGTTTGCCTCATCGTAAGCAGCGATAATGTTACCCAAACTCACCGATTTAGAGCCGTGCGTCGCGCGTATCCAGTCCGCATTCGGTAGGTTGACACCGATGGGCGTTGCCGGAGAAGCGTCGCCCGCCTCGCCCGCTACCGTGACGACTTTGTAGCTGATGCCTTTAACTTCTTTCTTTTTGTGTGCGTCGTCAATCGGCGAATTATCTTCAAAATATTGTGCTTCGCTCGCCACGACCGCCATGCGCTCCGAAGCGTCGAAATCCTTTATCTGCACGATGCTTTCGTAAGAACCCGTGTAGCCCATCGGGTCATTGTACACTTCTACAAAACCCTGAATATAGTCGATGTCGCCTTCGGTCGCGTTGACCCAGGCGATGTTGTAATCGTCCCATTTTTCGAGGTCGCCCGTTTGGTAATATTCGGACAAAAGACGCAGGGCTTTGGCTTGCTGCTCGTTTTCGGCAACGCCCGCCGCTTTGTTTATCCACGAGATAATTTCCTTTATCGCCGCGCCGTACAGACCCTCGGCGGAGTAAGTCATTTCCTGCAAGTCACCGTTATCGTCAACAATGAGTTTGCTGTTGAGACCGTAAGAAATCGGCGTCGCATCGTCCTCTTTTCCTTTTTTCAACTCTTTGTAATACTCCTCGACTTCGGCTTGTGTGACCTTCGGGCCGTAGAAATTTACGGCAGAGCCGGCGACAATATCCGTACCGTCGGCGAGGTTTACTTTTTTGGCATCGACGGCGGGGTCGAACATGGCTTTCAGCACATTATCAGGTACTTTTTCGCCGACTGCCTCCGCCAAAGAAACGAAGTAATCCTGCGAGAAATCGGGATTAAATTTATCCATCGAATAGTGGTGGTGAATACCGTTGCTGAACCACACATTTTTGGCGTAAGTCATAAAGCTGTTCCAGTCCGTCGTCTTGCGGTCGCCTTTGTAGTCGCGCACGATTTTGTCGATGGTGTTACGAATTTTGAGATTGTGGCGATAATTTTGGTCGTACATAATGTCGCGCCCGCTGAGTCCTGCCTGCGTCAAATAATAGACGAGTTTTTTCTGCTTGGCGGTCAGTTTATTCCAACCGGGTATTTGGTAGCGAATGATTTTTTTGTCCGCGAATTTTTCGGTGCTCCACTGAAAATCCTCGGGAGTCGTCGTCTCCGGTGCGGTCGTTTCGGTAGTATCGGTCGTCGTTTCGGCTTCCGGCGTTTCGCAGGCGAAAAAGAAAAGTGAAACGGCGGTAAAAAACAGAATGGCTGCTTTTTTCATGGTAAATAGTTGTTGATTTTTGTAAAAAAGGAGAGAACAAAATGACAAATTGCCGTTTTTCTCTCGACCGTCAAAGGTACGTTATTTGATTTGGAATTTTATAACCTCGCTGCGCCTTTCGCAATCAGAAATTGCCCCGCCAAATAGGGAATCATAATCAACAGCCGCGCACCCGGCACCGGAAAGCGAAATTTGTTGATGCCGATAACGGTGTCGGAAAACAGAAAAAGCAGGACGCCGAGGCACAAAAAGCGAAAGGTCGCAGAGTTGATTTTCGGTTTCAAATTGAGGCAGGTCAGCGTCATAAAGATAATGGCTGTCGCATAAGTGACGACCGCCGGCAGCATCGCGGCGGGGATGCCGGGTTTTAAATAAACGACATTCGCAACCAAAATTATTACGGCAATAATGTAAAAAAATCGTCTTTTTATCAACAGTCCGGGCAGATCGCGGCGGTGTTGCAAAAAGGCGGCGGCATAGCATAAATGTGTAAAAAGGAAAGCCGCCAAACCCGTCAAAAACAGATTTTCACTGCCGTAGCCGTTTTCCGGAAACATCAGCAAAGTATCGCCGGCGCAGGAAAAAAGCAAACCGGCGAGCACATATTTTTGCGCAGCGGAAAGGGCGGGACGGGCTTGCGAATAAAACCACGAGGATAAGAAAATCATTAACAGCGGCTTAGTCGCAAAGATGATTTTGGTTGCCGAAAAATATTCCGCGCCGAGGTTGATAACTGCCGCAGCGGCAAAAAGAATGACTAAAAATGCGCCGTTGCTTCTTTTGGTCGCCATATTAGTTAAATTTGTGTTTTGAAACGAAGCCGAGCAATTTCTCTTATCTTAAAATTAGGCTAATTGTAAAAATTACACTAACTTCGCTGCTTCGCAAAAAAATTATCTTTGATTTCCTTTCTCAAATTACATTGACAGCATGAGCCAACAAATACAAAAAAATACAAAAATCGTCGCTACCGTAGGTCCCGCCTGCTCCTCCTACGAAAATTTGCTCGCCTTAGCCCGCGAAGGAGTAAACATTTTTCGCCTGAATTTTTCGCACGGTACGCACGAAGACCACCAAAAAGTCATCAACAACGTCAACTACATCAACGAAAAGTATAACATGCACTGCGGGCTGTTGGCGGATTTGCAGGGGCCGAAGCTGCGCGTCGGAAAAATCAAAGATAATGCTCTCGAACTGAAAGCGGGCGACATCGTGACTTTCAGCAACAAAAAAACGCTCGGTACCATGAAAAATGTGTACATGAGCTACGACCGCTTCGCAAAAGACGTGAAGGCGGGCGAGCGCGTTTTGGTGGATGACGGAAAGTTGGTTTTTGAAGTAGAATCGACCGACGGCAAAAGCAAAGTGAAGCTGCGCACCATGTTTGGCGGCACCTTGTCATCTAACAAGGGTGTGAATTTGCCGAATACAAAAATTTCTCTTCCCTGTCTGACCGAAAAAGACTTGGTGGATTTGGAGTTTATTTTAACCCAACCCGTGCATTGGATTGCCCTGTCATTTGTGCGTACCGCCAAAGATTTGAAAGACCTGCGCAAGCGCATCGACGCGGTGAATCACCCCGCAAAAATCATTGCGAAGGTAGAAAAACCGGAGGCGATTGCCAACCTCGACAAAATCATCAAAGCCTCGAATGCCGTCATGGTAGCTCGCGGTGACCTCGGCGTAGAAGTGCCGATGGAACGCCTGCCGCTGCTGCAAAAAGAAATCGTGCGCAAGTGCCGTCAGCGCGCCCGCCCGGTCATCGTGGCGACGCAGATGATGGACAGTATGATTGAAAGCCCCTCACCGACCCGCGCCGAGATTACCGACGTCGCCAATGCCGTACTCGACGGCACCGATGCCGTGATGCTCAGCGGCGAGACCTCCGTAGGTAAGCACCCGGTCACGGTCATCAAGGCGATGGTAAAAATCATCAACGAAGCCGAGGCGGTGTTCGATATTTCGGGTCGCCGCCCCGTGCCCGCTAAAAAGTCACGGACTTATTACTCCGATGTCGCCTGTTTTATGGCTGCCCGCGCCGCCAACGAAGTCGATGCCAAAGCCATTGTCGGGATGACCAGCTCGGGTTACACGGCATTTAAGGTTTCCAGCTTCCGACCGGACTCGAAAATTTACGTTTTTTCCGATAAAATGCACATGCTTTCTACGCTGAGTCTGGTGTGGGGCGTACACTCTTTTTACTACGATAAGTTTACGACGACCGATGAAACGGTGGAAGATGTGAACGGCATTTTGAAGAAAGAAAAACTGCTGCAGGAAGGCGATGTGGTTATCAATATCGGCAGTATGCCGCTGCACCGCCGCTTTCGCACGAACATGATGCGGATGACGATTATTGAATAGTTGCCGGCTGACGGTTGCCCGTTGTCGGGCGCGACTTGCTATGGAAAAGCCGCAGGGAATTTGATTTCTCTGCGGCTTTTTGATGCTTAAAAGTGTAAAAACCCGTAGCGATTCCCCTCGTAGCGTCGATTTTAATCGACCTGCTATTCATGCAAAAGTCAAAACAGCATTATCGACTAAAGTCGATGCTACGAGTCGGTAAAACGCACTTTGCTTTTTCAGAAAGAAGTCAAAACAGAGACCACATCCTCCTGCGTCTGCAAGGTTTTATCCTTCGCGTACCATTTTTGCACGTTGTATTTTTCGGCTTCGGTATGTATTTTTCTCGCCTCCGCGTCTTCGATTTTGGCTAATTCCGCGCGCGACAGCAAGACTATATCCTGCAAGGGGGCGGGGCGCGGACCCCAGGTTGCTTTCACTTCATTGTCTTTTCCCTCGGTAATTATCAGCTTCGGTATCGACCTGCCGCCGTTGGTCAGGAAAGCGTCCATGACTTCCGGATTTTCGTCGCGCAGCAAAAAACGTAAACTAATCAGCGGTTGAGCTTCCGTCATTTTTTGCAGTACGGGGATGGATTGCGCCGCGTCGCCGCACCAGGCTTCGGTGAGGACAATCCACAGTTGCGGTTCGGTGATTTTCGCCAGTGCCGCTAAAGTTTTCGGACTGAGACGCGTCGTTTTGTCCAGACGTTTCATACGGGCAATGTTAAGTTTGGTGTAATTCAACATCGCGGGCGACTGCACCGGTCCGGTCGTTTTGCCGGCGGCAAAAAGGGTGTCGATGTGAGCGCGATAGGCGGCGTAATTCATCGCACCGGCGATAACGTGCGGACTGAGGTGGGTCATGTTTTGTTTATTTAAAAAATCAAACGTAGCGAAACTATAGTTTTTGTGAGTATTGTTTAACAGGTTTAGGCGTGTAAGAGTTTAGCTGCGCAAAGTGTTCGGCTAAACTCCTAAACCTCTAAATTCTTAAACAAACTTCTAAAATCCCCGTCCCGTCGCAAAAGTATAGGCCGCTACTGCCCGGTCGTACCTGCCCGTAAAACTGCGGTAGTACAAAATAATCGTGTACTCGTTTTCGGTCTCGTACCAGTTGCCTTCGGTCAGCGACCAATCGGGTGCGCCTTCACCGATTTTCGGTACGCGGACATAGTAATAATTGTGAAAACCCTGCTTTAGCAACGCGCTGCCGATGTAGGCTTTGTATTGGTCATTGTAGTTTAATTTGAACTCCGGCTTGATTTTCCAGTCGCTCAATTTTCCGAAAACATAGACATCGTCATCATAAAACTCGGTCGGGCTGAGCAGCGAAAAAGTCACGTCGGCGTAGTCGGCAACGAGAGAGTTTTCGCCGATTTCCTGCAAATATTCTTCCGCCGTAGCCACCGCCGGAATGCGCAGCCGCTCCGAAATTAACTGCACCTCTTCGTCCTCATCACCGTCGGGCGAGGGTACGTTGTTGCCCGTCAGCGTTTGCAAAAAACCGCCGCCGCTATTTGTCGGCACGTCCGTATTTTCAATCACAAAGTCGCCGTTAATATCTCGGTAACTCGAAAATCCCGAGTTAAAACGTTTGCTGTCTTTATTCAAAATGACATCGTAGCCGTCTTCCGCCTCTTCGACCGCATAGACGCCGAGTTGCAGAAAGTCCAAACTCCGCAAATCCGCGTAGCGAAACTCCACTCCGGCGGGAAAAATAACCTTATCCTGATAGTCAAAAATCGCCACGCCGTTGCTGCTGAAACGCGGCTTGACGTCCGTTATCGCATTGTCCCACCGCCCGTTTTGCATGATAGTTGCCGACAGTTCCATCAAAGGTCTTTTGACACCCAAAGCATCGTGTGCCACCGTAAAATCAAACTCATGGTGCGTGTCGATTTTCTCGGTACGACTCGGGCGCACCACCTGCGCGTTGACTGCAGCTAAAGGCTCGACGACCACAAAACGCCGCGTTAAAACCGCCTCCTCGGTGTCGGTGTTGAAGACAGTCACCGTATAATTTCCGGAAACCGCCGGTTGAAAATCTTCGTTCGGCAGCATCAGCGCGTAGTGCGTAAATATCGCTTTGGTGTTAAAAGAAAAATCGTAATCCCGAATCTCGGCACTCGTAAATCCGTCGCTGTAATCATTTTCGGAAAGCACCGAAGGCGTCCAGTCGGAATTGAAATGACGAATTTTATAAGTATAACTTTTATCGTCGCCCTCCATATCGTCAAAGGTCAAAAGCAACCGCGCCCGACTGTTGAAATCGACAATCGGCAGCGAAACCGGCAGCCCGTTTACATGAAAACGCACCGTTCTGATGTCCTCGCTGAAGATTTCGTTTTTGTTAAAAGTATAATCGGAGTCTTGCGCGCAAGCGAGCGCAGCGAAAAGGAGAAGGATAAGTGAGAAGGTGTATTTCATTTTTGTAAAGATATTAGATATTAGACTTTAGATGTTAGATTTTAGACGTTAGATTCCACTTTAACTTTGACGAGTAAAGACACAGACTAAAAAATTTGGTGTTCCGTATGATTGCCGCTTTTCAAATCTAAGTCACACGAGCAGTCTAAAATCTAACGTCTAATATCTAAAGTCTCTCAAAATCTAAAATCTCTGATAAACTCCACCGTCCGATGAATATCATCACTCAACAGACGGTCTTTTTCCAAAAACGGCACAACGGTGCGGTATTTTTCTTTTAAATCTTCCAAAGTCGGTGCACTGCGCAGCGGTTTTCTGAAATCCAAGGCCTGCGCCGCCGTCAGTAATTCGATGGCTAAAACACGCTCTGTGTTATCGACAACTTTTTGCAGTTTGGTGGCGGCGTTGGCGGCCATACTGACGTGGTCTTCCTGCCCGTTGCTCGACACGATGCTGTCCACCGAGGCGGGAGTGCAAAATTGCTTATTTTGACTGACGATGCCGGCGGCGGTGTACTGTGCAATCATCAGCCCGGAGTGCAGGCCCGGGTGCGGCGTCAAAAACGGCGGCAAACCGCGCTGCCCCGAAATGAGCTGAAAAGTTCTGCGCTCGCTGATGCTGCCGATTTCGGCGAGGGCGATGGCCGTAAAATCCAAAATCAGAGCAATCGGCTGCGCGTGAAAATTTCCGCCCGAAAGAATATCGTCCGTTGCGGGAAAAATATTCGGATTATCGGTTACGGCGTTGATTTCCGTGGTCACGACGCTTTTGGCGTAAGCCACCGTATCTGCCGTCGCGCCGTGTACCTGCGGCACACATCTAAACGCGTAGGGGTCTTGCACATTGTTCTTTTCGCGCCGGGCAATTTCACTTTCCTGTAAAATTTTCCATAAAAAAGCCGCCGTTTTTACCTGTCCCGCGTGCGGGCGGATGTCGTGCAGTTGATGATTAAACGGCGACAGCCGACAATCGAACGCGTCGATGGACATTGCCGCGCAGAGATTGGCAATTTTAAGTAATTTTTCACTGCGCAGTAAATTGTGCAGCGCATAAGCCGTCGAGAATTGCGTGCCGTTGAGCAGGGCAAGACCTTCTTTGGCGGCGAGATGAATCGGCTCGATACCGGCGGCTTGCAGGGCTTCCGCGCTCGTTTGTAATTCGCCTTTAACGCGTACCTTTCCGCGTCCGAGCAACGTCAAACTCAGGTGTGCCAAAGGTGCTAAATCTCCCGACGCGCCGAGCGAACCTTGCTGATAAATGACGGGTAAAATGTCGGCGTTATATAAATCTACCAATTTTTCCGCCACGGTCAGCCGCACGCCCGAGTAGCCGTAAGACAGATTTTTTATTTTCAGAAAAAGAATGAGTCTGACCACCTCGGCGGGTACTTCGTCGCCCGTACCGCAGGCGTGCGAGAGGACGAGATTTTCCTGTAACTCCGCGATGTCCTTGTCCGAAATTTTGATATTGCACAGCGAGCCGAAGCCCGTGTTGATGCCGTAGTAAAAGGTGTCCGTTTCGGCAATTTTCGTTTCCAAATAAGCACGGCAATCGCTGATTTTTTGCCGCGCAAGGTCGGAAAGGGCGAGCGGTATTTTCTTCTCGATAACAGCCTTTACGTCGGAAAAAGTCAAAGTTTCGGGACCGATGTGGTGGATTTTTTGCATGTAGGCGGTGGTTTGGCAGGCGAGATAATTCTCAAACAGATGTTTTCAAATTTAAGACCGGCAGTAACGTTCGTTTGTGAAGATGAATAAGCCGGAACAAAAATATCAAATCTGGCATCTCAAATTTAGTTGTCAAGGCAAATATATAAAATAAGCCGATGCAAAGGCTTTTTAGCGGAAGAGAAAGGTTTTTTATTTGCGAAGGCAGCAAAAATGTGAGAGAAGCAGGTGGCATCCTGTACTCGGACTTTATCGACGATAAGACAAGATTTCATAATTTTAAAGAACGCATTCTTGGTTTTACGAGCAATTATCCGAAAAGCGGAAGTAAAAAAATACGCTTGATTTCACACCGATTTTTCGATTTCAGACAAATTTTTCCCCAACCGGACACCGCTTCGATGTGTTGTACTCGTATATGAAAGAGGAACTTTTTATCGAAGAAAATAACGTTATTACTTTGACTTACGAGCTGCGTAACGGCGGTCCGCAGGGTAAGTCATTGGAAATAATGGACGCTCGGTATCCGTTCGTTTTTCTGTTCGGCGGCAAAAAATTGTTGCCCGCTTTTGAAGACCGGTTGCGCGGATTGCCCGAAGGAGCGACTTTTGAATTTACCCTCGACCCCGAGGAGGGTTACGGGCTGCGCCACCTCGAAAATGTTTTGGAACTGCCCCGCACCACCGTGCCCAACGGCATGCTCATCGAAGGCAATTACCTGACGATGACCGACGAAAATACCCACGAAAAATTTAACGGAAAAATCCTTTCTTGGACCGACGAAAAAGTGAAAGTCGATTTTAACCACGCTATGGCGGGGCGCACTTTGCATTTTAAAGGCGTGGTGCTGCACATCCGCAAAGCGACCGTCGATGAGTTAATCCGCGGTCATTACATAGCTTCCGACGGCAGTCATTTTGATAACCGCTCGCATTTTTAACAATCGATAAAATCTCTTACAGCGACCGAAAAAGCTGCAGTTGATTTTTAGTACGGTCGGCGTTTTGCTCCGCATAAGTCGTGGCGTAGTAAATGTTTCCGTTGAGAAAATCGGTCAAAAAGCGCATTGCTTGTACCAAAATTACCCGTTTTGCTCCGTTGCGCAGGTTTGCTTTTTCCGTCTCGTTCAGCATCGTTTTCGCTTCCGATAAAAATCCTTCTGCTGCTGCCCGGTAGTAATCTTCTCTGAAAATAACTTCTTTCAAATTTTTCTCATTTTCACTCGCCGTACTGCAAAAAGTACGGACAATATCTCCGAAATCGGACAGTACCGTGCCCGGCATCAGCGTGTCCCAATCAATGACCGCGACTGGTGTAGTGCGGTCGGCAGCAAAGAGTAAGTTGCTGATTTTGGTATCATTATGGGTGATGCGCAGCGGGAGTCGCAGGGTGTTCATCTTTTGCAGGAAGGGTAAGGCATTTTGAATTTCTCTTATCTCTTCTTGTACCGCGTTTTTCTTCTCTGCGTCCGCATTTTTTAGTGCATTTACAAATTGTTGCATTCGCAAATCCGCGTTATGAAAATCGGGAATAATCACGTGCATTTTCGACGGCGATAAGTCGGATAAATACCGCAAAAACTCTCCGTAAGCGGCGGCGGCGTTAAAGACTTGCTCGGTATTTTCGGGTTTGTCGAGTGTCAAGGTATTTGCAAAATAAACGGAAAGCCGCCATACCTCTCCCTTTTTGTCGGTATGAAAAGGCAGCCCGGCCGCAGTCGGCAGGAAGCGCAGAATTTGTTTGGGATAGTTTTTCTTTTGTAAATGTGCGGCGGCTTTTTCGACGTTTTCTGTGATGTGAGCGGGGCGGGGGAAGATTTTGGTATTAAGCCTCTGCAAGAGGTAAGAGCCGTCGGGGCAGTCGATGCGGTAGGTGGTGTTGATGAGGCCGGAGGAGAGAGGCTCGACTGCTGCAATTTTTCGATTTGGAAAGAAAGCGGAGAAAACTTTTGCTGCGTTCTTGTGCATTAATTTTACGGATATTTCGATGGTGAAAGGTGAATGAAGTTTTCGTAAATTATTTATTTAAACGGAGGAAAAAAAAACAGCCCGCACCAAAAGTTTGGCGCGGACCGGTTTTTATTTCACATATTACAAAAAGAACAATTATCGCATCAGAGTCACATCTCCCTTCAGCACCTCCGTCCTGCCGTCGATGAAACGTACCTCCGCCGTCCAGACCAATACCTGAGCGTTCAGCGGTTCGCCGTTGTGCATACCGTCCCAGCCGTAGAATGAGTCGTTCGGCAGGAAGTTATAGTAACTGAAAACATTCTCCCCCCAGCGGTCGAAAATCAGGAAACTGCCGATACTTTCCACGCTTTCATCCGCGAAAATGTAGAGTAATTCGTTTTCGCCGTCCGAGTTGGGCGAAAAGGCATTCGGCACGTAAACGTTCGACTCTCTTTCGACGACAATGGTAATAAAGTCCGTCATTGCGCAGCCGTTTTCATCGTACACGGTTACTTGCAGCGTCACCGTTTCGGTCGGGTTTAGGCTGATTTCCAAGCAATCACTTGTCAAACATTCATAAGTCAAGCTGTCCGGCGCTTCCCAAATTACGGTGTCGATAACTCCGAAATTAGTCACGGCAACGACCTCCGCCGACTCACCGAAAGGTATGAGTTGGCTGTCGCCGAGTTCCAATTCCGGCTCCTTCATTTCATCGAAAACAATCAAAGTATCCCACATACAGCCGTTAACATCGGTCAGTGTCAGCTCGTACAGTCCCGCCCCGAGACTCGTAAAAGCTTGGTCGTCCGCAAAGTTTTCGTCGTTCAGATTGAAGTTCACCGGTTGCGTACCGCCCTCCACCGAAGTCACGAAGATGTAGCCGTCGTTTTCTCCGTAGCAGTCCGGCCCTTCCGCCTGCGCGTCGATGCCCGTGATGCCGTTGAGGAAAGAAATCACCACTTGGTCGGAAGACGTACAACCGTTCAGCGTGTTGGTAATCACTACGCCGTAGGTGCCCGCGTCCGTCACGGTCGGGGTCAGCACGTCCGGGTTTTCGATTTCGCCGTTGGTCGTCGTCCAGTCGTAGTCGAATTCATCGCCCGTATCACCGAAGGCTTCGATGACAAAAGAGCTTTCGTCGCAGTCCAATTCCACATCTTCGCCCGCGTCGATATTCGGCGCGTTTTGGTCGGCTGTTACGGTTACGGAGTCGGTCGCCGTGCAGCCGTTTTCATCGACCGTCACTATGAAATCGCCGGGCGTATCGACTTCTATCGTGTTGCTTGACCCAATCGGCGCGCCGTCTTCATTCTCCCAAGTAAAATCCACATCTTCACCGCCCGAACTGACACCCGTCAAGGTTACCGAGATAATGTTGCAGTCAATCATCATATCCTCGCCCGCCGAAACGGTCGGAATTGCATGAATTTCAACCGTCACCGCGGTCGATGTCGGCGGACAAATATCACCCGCATTGCCGACCGTGTAAGCAAAAGTATAAATGCCGACCGCTTGATTCGCCGTTGCAAAAGTACCCGTCGCCGCCGCAAAAGCACCGCCCGTCGAGGGAATAACGGAGGTTTCCGTCCAAGCACCGCCCGTATCTTCCGCAGTCAGTAAATCGGCGAGTATGACCGTTTCTTCCGCACCCGCACAAAATTCGGGTGCAGCCAAAGCCGTACCCGCAGATAGCGGATTGCTGATATTTAAAATCACGGAATTGCTTTCGTCACATCCGTTCGGCGGTATTTCATTTAAGGTGAAAACCAAAATGTAAACCCCCGCCGGCGTTTGATTAGCGTTAAATGTATTACCCGAAATCATCGCCGTGCTGCCCGCCGGGGTATCGCCGATTGTCCAATTTCCCGCTTCATTCGTCACTTCCAAATCCGTCAAATCGACCGTTTCATCGTAGCAAATCGGCTGCGGCGTCAGCAACTCTACGGAAGGACAGGCACAGGCGACAATCGTCACCGTCACACTCGTCACGTCGTCCGTACAAGGTGCATTTCCGCTGACCGTGTAATCGAAAATGTAAATACCTTCCGCATTATCCGTCGGGTCAAAAGTCGCGGTTGTCGCCGAGAAAGCACCTGCCGTCGGCATTTGCGAAGCCGAATTTAAAGTCCAAAGACCGTCCGCATCGCTGCCCGTCAACAAATCGGCGAGCGCAATCGTACCGTCTTCATTGCACTGCGTTGTTTGTCCGCCAGTGCCCGCATCGACATTTCCGCTGACGGAAAGAATGACCGTGTTAGAAGTCGGACAGCCCGCCGGCGGTGCTTCGGTTAAGGTAAATTCCAAAACATAATTACCCGCTGCGGTCATGTTTGCCTCGAAAATCGAACCGTTGAGGCTTGCCGTATTGCCCGCCGGCGCATCGGCAATCGACCAAGTTCCCGGTTCGTTTGTCACTTGTAAATCCGCTAAATCGAGATTTTCATCCTGACAAATCGGCTGCGGTGTGGTCAATTCTACGGAAGGACAATCGCAGGAAACCAAAGTCACCGTCACGCTTGTAGTCGCTGCGGGGCAGGGTACATCACCGCTGACCGTGTAATCGAAAATGTAAATACCTTCCGCATTATCCGTCGGGTCGAAAGTTGCGGTTGCGGCATCGAATGCACCCGCCGTCGTCATTGCCGAGCCGGAATTTAACGACCAAGTACCGCCCGCATCATTGCCGGAAAGTAAGGCACTCAAATCTATGGTGCCGTCTTCGTTGCATTGCGAAGTGCTGCCGCCCGTGCCCGCAGTCGGCGGTGCATTGACAATAATTTCTACGGAATTTGCAGTCGCACAACCCGCCGGCGGAGTCACATCCAAAGTGAAAGACACTTCATAAATTCCCGCATCCGCATTCGTCGCGTTGAAAGTCGTACCCGTCAAAGTCGCGGGGTTACTGCCGGTCGGAGTTTGTGTAAGCGACCAAGTTCCGCTTTCCGAGGTCACTTGTAATGTCGTCAAATCGGTGATGCCCGCGTCGGTGCATGAAGGCACGGCATCCGCCAATTCTACGGAAGGACACTCGCAGCCGTTGACGTTAATTGTCACGCTTGCAACGGCATTTGGGCAAGGAGCAGTTCCCGTTACCGTGTAGTCAAAAATGTAAACCGCCGGCGATTGCATCAGCGGGGAAAATTCACCCGTCGCCGCGTTAAATGCTCCCGCCGTCGGTACCGCCGAGCCGCCGTTGAGCGACCAGATGCCGCCCGTGTCCGCGCCCGTCAGGTAGTCGGCGAGAGTCAGTGCGTTCTCTTCCGTATCGCAAATTTCGCCCGCTGAACCCGTGCCCGCATCGACGCTCGGGTTGACGGTCAATGTCTGCACGCTTTGTGTCGGACAGCCCGGCAGCGGCATTTCATTCAAGGTGAAAGTCAATTCATAATCGCCCGCATCCGCATTCATTGCGTCGAAAATGCTGCCCGTCAGAGTTGCCGGATTGCTGCCCGACGGGGTGTCGGTAATCGACCAAGTGCCCGCTTCGCTTGTGATTTGTAAAGTCGATAAATCGGTCGTACCCGCGTCGTTGCACAGTACGTCGGGTGCGGAAGTTGCCGTCGAAGGGCAAGCGCAATCTTCTATCAAAACTTCGATTTCGTAACCGGTATTCTCACAGGGAGCCGTCGCGCCGCCGGTTGTGTAGGTGAATATTTCGCTGCCCGGCGTGCTGCCGTCGAAGTCTAAATTCGCAGCATCCGCGACCGCGGTTCCGGTTGCATCCGTCCACGTTCCGCTCGTATCTCCGCCGGTAATTAAAGCGGTTAAATCGACCGTCGAACCTTGCGTCGTTACGTTACAAACATTTACCGTAAAGGCAGAAAAATCCGTACTCGGAGCCGACTCGACCGTTACGCTGACCGTCGTTGCCGCATCGGGACAAGGTGTTGCGCCTGCTACGTTATAAGTGAATTCATAAACGCCCGCCGCTTGTCCGAGACCGTTGAAAGTACCCGCCGCTGCGTTGAAAGCATTGCCGGCGGAGGGAGCATCGGAAACTTCCGTCCAAGTGCCGCCCGTGTCTGCGCCGGTCAATAAATCGGCGAGCGTAAGTGTTTCGTCCGCGTCGTCACACAGCACCGTTTCGGCAAGCGGTGTGCCCGCTGCGGGCGGTTGATTGATGATGACTTCGAAAGCAATTTCGGAAGTACATGCGCCGTTTTGCGCCTGAATGAAATAAGTGCCGGCGTCGGTAATTTCGTCACCCGTTGCGTATTCGGTACCGCCGCCGTTACTTGCGGAGTAGTAAGCTGCATCGGTAATATTCATTCCGTTGATTGCGGGCAAAATGACGGACTCGCAACCCGTCAAATCTCCGGGCGAGGTGATTTGCGGCAGCGCATCGACGGTAATCGTTTGCGTGCTCGACTCGGGACAGCCCGCCGGCGGCGTCACCGCAAGCGTAAAGGTCACTTCGTAATCGCCCGCATCCGCGCCCGCTGCGCTGAAGTTATTGCCTTGTAACACGGCAGGATTTGTACCCGCCGGACTTTGGGTAATCGTCCAATTGCCGGGTTCGCTCGTGACCAAAAGGTCGTTAAGGTTCAGAACGCCGAAATCATTACACAGGCTGCCGTCGGGCGCGGTCGTTGCTACCGAAGGGCAGGCACAATCTTCAACGAAAACATCGACAAAATAAACTTGGTCGGGGCAAATGCCGCCCGTTGCCGTCAGGGTGTAAGTATAAGTCACCGCCCCTTCCGCAGCGCCGTCGAAGTCGATTGCGCCCGGGTCGGTCACGGTGCTGCCGTCGGCTGCCGTCCAAATGCCTGTCTCCTCACCGCCGATAATCAGAGCGGAAAGGTTGACCACGGAACCCTGCGCCGCGACGTTACAAGTGTTAATGTTTGTTTGTGAAAATTCCGCGCTCGGTGCGCTGCTGACGGACACGGTCACGGTAGCCTCGGCGGGCGGACAGTTGCCGCCACTGAAGCCGTAAGTAAATTCGTAAATGCCCGCCGCTTGTCCGTCGGAATTGAACACTCCCGCTGCGGCGTTGAATGCGCTGCCGGTCGAAGGCGTATCGGAAACTTCGGACCAAATACCGCCCGCATCTTGTCCCGTCAATAATCCGGAAAGCAATATCGGATTTGCGACATCATTACAAACCTCTAAAACGTCCGTCGGCGTACCCGCATCCGGGGCAGTCGTGATGACGACCGAGAAAACTTCGGAGTCGCTGCAACTGCCGTCAGCGGCGTAGATGTAGATATTTCCGTTAGCGGCAATGCTCGAACCGACGGGGTAATTCGTGCCGTTGCCGCCGGGTTGACTGTAATAGCCTTCGCTGCCGTTGAGATTGCTTCCCGTTATTTCGGGTAAAACAAAATCACCGCAGACGGTTTGCGCGCCGGGGTTGTCGAGGTTGGGTGTGACGGATATTTCGACGGTAAAACTCTCTTCATCGCTGCAATCACCGTTGGCGGCATAGAGGAAAATTTCGGTGTCTTCCGTAATGATGTCGCCGGCGTTATAACTCGTGCCGCTGCCGCCGGATTGGCTGTAGTAGCCTTCGGTTCCGTCTAAGTTCGCGCCCGTTATTTCGGGTAAAACGTAGCTGTCGCAAGCGGTTTGGTCTCCGGGATTGTCGAGACTCGGCGTCGGATTGACTGTGAGGTTAAAGGAGGTTTCGCCGCTGCACGCGCCGTTGTCGTCGTAGATATATAACGTGTCGGAGAAGTTAACTAAGTCGCCGGCGGTGTACATCGTACCCGTTCCGTTCGCGCCGGTAAAGTAGGCGGCGGCGGGGCTGAGGTTTGTTCCCGTAATTGTCGGTAATGTGTAGTTGTTACAAACCGTTTGGTCGCCGGGACCGGCGGGTAGCGGCACGGAATTAACGGTAATAATTTGGGAGGAAGACTCGGGGCAACCGGGACCGGGGAAGACATCGAGATTGAAAGTGACTTCGTAATCTCCCGCGTCTGCATTCGTCGCATCGAAAGTATTGCCGTTGATGACGGCGGGATTTCCGCCTGTGGGTGTCGCGGTGATTGTCCAAAAACCTACCTCGGAAGTCAGTTGCATTTCCGTCAAATCAATCGTGCCGCTGTCGTTGCAAATATCTTGACCGGGCGCGGTGGCTACGGAAGGACAAGCGCAATCTTCGACCAAAACAGTTAATTCATAAGTAGTATTTTCACAAGGCTCGACGGCTGCGTTTGTCGTGTAAAAAAACAAATATGAACCGGGGTCTATGCCGACGAAATCGACGTTGTCGGGGTCGGAAAGATTAACGCCCGTACCTGCATTGTCAAACCAAAAACCGTTTGCATCGCCGTCTGTTATCATGCCCTGCAAGTCCAAAACGGAGCCTGCGGTTGCGGTATTGCAAGTTGTCAAACTGTTGGTACTCAAGACAGCGAAGGCGTCTTCGGTCAAGTTAATTGTTACTTCGGCAGACTGTCCGGGGCAATTGCCCGTCCCTTCTGTGAAGTAGCTGAAAATATAAGTGCCTGCCTCCGAGCCGCTCGGCGTAAAGGTACCTGAAGCGGCATTGAAAGAACCGGGCGCTGAAGGCGGAACGGAAAATTCGGTCCAGGTTCCGCCGGGTGCTTCACCGTCTAAATAATCGGCGAGGTTGACGGGTGCGGATTGGTTTTCACAGAAGAACGCCGGCGGCAGCGGCGTACCGGCATTCGCTGCGGGTATAACGGCTAAGGTCACAACCGAGGTCGTACTCAAACACGGAGGACTCTGTGTATCGAACACAACCGCAGTAACCGTTCCCGTACCGCTTGAATAGTTTGTTGCATTCGGAATATCGACTCCGTTTCCGTCAACCCATACAATAGGACTTCCCATGCCTCCGTTGACGATTTCATTGACCGAAGTCAAGTCGAATGTACCGTTGCCGTTCGAGGTTTCACAAGCAGACAAAGCCGCCGGGAAGGCTGTCGGGGGCGGTAACGGTGTGTTGATACATTGACAGTTTGCCTCGTCGTAAGTGTCCGTCGTTCCGCAATCGTTGTCGTCGCAATCGGGCGTAATCGGTGTGTATTCGCAAGCGCAAATTGCTGCGTTGAAGGTGTCGTCCGTAAATGCACAACCGTCGTCACAGTCCGGCGGAATATTGACAATCGTACAGGTTGTCGGGTCGAAGTTGTCGGCCGTCAGCGGGCAACCGTCATCGGGGTTTGGCGGTGTGTTGGTAATGGTACAACTTGCCGCATTAAACGAGTCGGTGGTTAAATCGCAACCGTCGTCGGGGTCCGGTTCGGTGTATTCACACGCACAAGCGGTCGGATTGAAAGTGTCGATAGTCAAAGGGCAACCGTCTCCGCAATCGGGCGGCGTGTTGATAATTTGACAATTCACTCCGTCCCAAATATCGTCGGTCAGGTTACAACCGTCATCGGGGTCGGGCGGCGTATTGATGATAATGCAGTTGATGTCGTCGAAAATATCTGCGGTCAAATTGCAGCCGTCATCGGGGTCGGGCGGGGTATTGATACACGCGCAATTTGTCAAGTCAAAAAAGTCCGAAGTTAACGGACATCCGTCGTCACAGTCCGGTGCGTCGTTGATAATCAAACAGTTTGCCGCATCGTAAGAGTCTGTGGTCAAATCGCAGTCGTCGTCCGGGTCGGGCGGCGTGTTGACAATTTGACAATTTGCCGCATCGTAAGTATCGACGGTCAAACTGCAACCGTCGTCCGGGTCGGGTTCTTCATTGATGATTTGGCAGTTAGTCTCATCGAATGAGTCGGTTGTTAAAGGACACCCGTCGTCGGGGTCCGGCGGGGTATTGATGATTTGACAATTCGCCGCGTCGTAGGAGTCGGCGGTCAGCGGACAGCCGTCAACGGGGTCGGGCGGAGTATTAACAATTTGACAATTTGCCGCATCGTAGGTATCCGTTGTCAGGTCACACCCGTCGTCGGGGTCCGGCGGGGTATTGACAATCAGACAATTTGCCGCATCGTAAGTATCGACGGTCAAAGCACAGCCGTCATCCGGGTCGGGCGGGGTGTTTTCGCAGGAGCAGTCCGCCGGATTGTAAGTATCGACCGTTAAATTACAGCCGTCGTCACAACTCGGCGGCGGTATCGGCGTGTTTTCGCATTGACAGGTCGCGGTGTTGTAAGCATCATCGGTATTGCAGTCGCCGTCATCACAGTCCGGGGGCGGAATGGGTGTGTTTTCGCATTGACAAGTTGCGCTGTTGTAAGTATCATCGGTTGTACAGTCATTATCATCGCAATTCGGCGGCGGTATCGGCGTATTAACGCAGGTACAAGAGACGGCGTCGTAGGAGTCGTCGGTATTGCAATCGCCGTCATCGCAATCGGGCGGGGGAATAGGCGTGTTTTCACATTGACAAATAGTAGTATTATAAGTGTCATCGGTGTTGCAGTTGCCGTCGTCGCAATCGGGCGGCGGTATCGGCGTATTCTCGCATTGACAGGTCACACTATTATAAGCGTCGTCCGTCGTGCAGTCATTATCATCACAGTCGGGCGGCGTAACAGGCGTGTTTTCGCATTGACAAGTCGTCATATTAAAAACATCATCAGTATTACAATCGCCGTCATCACAGTCCGGGGGCGGAATGGGTGTATTCTCGCATTGACAGGTTACACTGTTATAAGCATCGTCGGTCGTGCAATCATTATCATTACAATCGGGCGGCGGTATCGGCGTATTGATGCAAGTACAAGTAACAGCATCATAAGTATCATCGGTATTACAATCTCCGTCGTCACAATCGGGCGGCGGAATGGGCGTATTCTCACATTGGCAGGTTGCCGGATTATAAGCGTCGTCGGTATTGCAATCGTTATCGTCGCAATCGAGCGGCGGGATGGGTGTGTTTACACAACTACAAGTAACCGCGTCGTAAGAGTCGTCGGTTGTACAGTTGTTGTCATCGCAATCGGGCGGCGGAATAGGTGTATTTTCACATTGACAAATAGTAGTATTATAGGTGTCATCGGTATTGCAGTCGCCGTCGTCGCAATCGGGCGGCGGAATGGGCGTGTTTTCGCATTGACAGGTCACACTGTTGTAGGCGTCATCTGTCGTGCAGTTGTTGTCATCGCAATCGGGCGGCGGAATAGGTGTATTTTCACATTGACAAATAGTAGTATTATAGGTGTCATCGGTATTGCAGTCGCCGTCGTCGCAATCGGGCGGCGAAATGGGCGTGTTTTCGCATTGACAGGTTACACTATTATAAGCGTCATCCGTCGTGCAATCGTTATCATCGCAATCGGGCGGCGGAATAGGTGTGTTAACGCAAGTACAAGTGACGGCGTCGTAGGTATCGTCCGTATTGCAATCGCCGTCGTCACAATCGGGGGGCGGTATCGGGGTATTTTCGCATTGGCAGGTTGTCGAGTTATAGGAGTCGTCCGTATTGCAATCATTATCATCACAATTCGGCGGCGGCACGGGCGTATTTATGCAAGTACAAGTTGCCGAGTCGTAAGAGTCATCGGTATTACAATCGTTGTCATCGCAATCGGGCGGAGGAATAGGCGTATTGACGCAGGCGCAAGCGGCGGGGTCATAGCTGTCATCCGTGTTGCAGTCTCCGTCGTCACAGTTCGGCGGGTTCGGCGTATTGACACAATTGCAATCGGCATCTACGCTGTCATCCGTGAACTCGCAACCGTCGTCACAGTTCGGGGTGTCAATAGTCAAAATCACCTCCTGCGGCGCACTCTCGCAGGCTGTACTCGGGTCGGTCACTACCACATAAACCGAACCGCCGCTGCTGCTGTAATTTGTGGGGTCGGGAATGGCCGGCGGATTGGCATTCGGGTCTTCGTACCAAGTAAAAATTCCGCTGCCGACGGTGCCTTCGACTTGGGTTAAGTCAAAAATTGCGAAGCCGCTGCCGTCGTCACAACTTTCCAAAGAGGCGGGGTTGGTCGGCGGCGGCGGGAGAATTGTAATTGTTACATCGTCCGAGTCTTCGCAGTCACCTTCGGTTGCAGTGAAGGTGTAGGTTATAGTACCCGTCGCATCTTGAGGAATATTGACGGTCGGGTTGGGATTATTACTGCTTGATAAATAGGTCACGGCAACGGGAGGGTCGGCTGTCCATTGACCCGTCGCGCTTCCCGTATTGTTCAAAATTGTTCCCGAGATATTTATACTTTCTCCGGCACAATAGCTGCCGTCCGTGTTTGCACTTGCTTCTAGTTCACAGTCGGGCGTACAGTTCAGGTAATCCGCTGCCGTGCCGCCCCATGTCAGACTGAAACCCGAAGAATTTCCTAAATAGTTATCCACAACAATCCAAAACCCCTGTCCGGGAAAAACTGTTATACCCGCCACAAAACCGTCGCCGCCCGCACCCTCACTAAAGTCCGTTGCTCCCATACCCAAACCCGTTTGCGGACAAAAGGCGCAGCCGCTCGCAGCGTAAGAGCAACGAACGGGAGAACCTAAGTTGTCACAGGGCACATCCGGACCGTAAACCGCAAAATCGTAATCTTCTCCGCTGCCGCCGTCAGGACTTATCGTAAACTCAAGGCTACTGCCGGGCGGGGTATCGTCGGTCACTTCAAAATAATACCAAGCCGATTGATTTTCATCGGAAACCAAGCAGCCCTCATCATTAGCGGGATTAGCAAAATCGTCGATACCTGCTCCGTCGGGTACGAAAGCTATTGCGTCGTTATTGCAAACTACTTCGGCGCCCAAACAATCATTCGGTCCGGGCGGCGGCGGCGGCGGTATTTCAAAACAAGAAACGGAAAGTGTTCCGGTACCTCCTCCTCCGTCACTACAAAAATAGCTGTCGATAACTACATCTACACAGCCTCCCGGTGCGCCGAAATACGAAAAAGAAACCTCGGAAGCCAAACCGCAGGCATCGTCGTTGTAGGTGACAACCGAACCGCCGCCTTGGTCGAATACCGTAATCTGAGAGTCGAAGGTAGCCAAAGCACCCGGGGCACAAAATGAAAAGGTGAATTCAAAACCGGGTTCTAAACCACAAACAGTAGTCATGGTACCCGCATCAAACCCCGTAAATAACTGAGATGAACAGTCGCCCGGCGTTAAACCGACAGAAGAAGAGCCGTTTGAAAAGTCATACCCGCACTGAGCATTTCCGTAAAATCCTAACAGAATTAAGAGGAAAGTCTTAAGAGTGCGTACCGTGGAGAGTGAAAACATAATCTATGATGTTTATTTGTTTGATATATATAGCAGCATGTAAGAATATGCAGGAGTCCAAAAGAACAGCGAGGGCGGTGGTATTTATGTACGGGATTAAGAAAAAAAAACTGAGGAGAATAACGGGTGTACAGTCCGCAGTGTGCAGTAGGTTAAACTGACTATGCAGAATCATTGCGGATTTTTCAAACAGAAAGGGATTATATCATCGTGACAACAGATATTGCATATAAAAATTCAGGAAATTCTGTGTTAATGATGCAGTATTTATTGACCGGAAGAAGATTTTCAGAAAAGTCGTAAGTGATATAACAGAAAGGTAAAATAAATTCAATAATAAGATATCTGCAAATCTAAGAATAATTTACGGGAACGGGGTTATAATCGTAATGATTAATTGTAAAATCTCGTCGTTACGGATAGATTCGGAGTAATAGTGGTGTGTCGAGACGAACGAAATTCAAAAAAAAAATAAAAATAAGTTTTGTACTTTCGAAAATAGTCGTACATTTGCCTCCGCTTTGAAAGAAACGCGATTTTCTAAATATTTCACTTGAAAAACTTTTTTAAATATTTTTTGAAAAAAGTTTGTTAGTTTGAAAAAGGGTTGTATCTTTGCACCCGCTTAGAAAAACAGGCAAAAATGTTTGCTGCACGTTTTCATATAAGCGAAAAGAAATTCGAGTATTGCCGAGAGGTATTAAGGCTTGGTAATTA
>JAHDCG010000246.1 GCA_020629965.1 Saprospiraceae bacterium
GTCGGCTCGGCGGGTTGCGTGCCGCTGACTTCCCAACTACAATTCGTGTCATTTAAAGTTGCCGTTTCGTAACATTGCGTGTCCGGTTCTTCGGGAATAGTGTCGGTATTATTCGGATCCGTATCGTCGCAATCCGTGTCCGTGCTGACTTGGTCGCAGTCGGCGTCGTTGACGTTGGAATAGGAAATCGAAAGGTCAAAATCGTTACAATCTTCTCCGTTTATGACATTATCACAATCATAATCGTTGGCGGCGGCGGCGGCATCGGGGTGAACTTTAATAAAAATATTGTAGTAAGTATTGACCGGCGGACTGTAAACGACGCGAATTTGAATTAAATGAAAGGCAGTCAACACGTTCAAAGGATCGGAATAATCATTGAAATCACCGCAAACCGGAGCGTCCGCCGGTATTGTGTAATCAAAATTTATTGTTCCGTCGATTACCGTAAAGGTCTGCGGACTGCTGTACTGCGCCGACCAATCGGGTGCAAAAACCTGATAATCCGCATAACCCGATACGGCATTTGTCGCGTCGTAAGTTCCCTGAATGTTGATAGTCTGACCGGGTGTAAAATAACCGGGAGCCGCCGGATACTGTGCGCCCGCCGCTACGCCGGGTGTGCCGTCGAAGGAAGTGATGACGATAGAACCGGCCGAGGGTTGCGCTCGCATTTCAACGGAAAAAATCGCGCACAATCCGAAAATAAACAGGGTGAAAATTTTGTTGACGGTCATTTGTTTTTGCTTTTTTGTTGCGATTTTTTTATTCTTTTTCTATGTCAATCTGCCTCATTTCACCATAAACCGACCCGTTGTCATTTTTTGCCCCGCACCCGTGAGCGTCAACCAATACACGCCCGCCGGTTGTTTTCCGATAAAAATGCGGTTGCTTGTATTATTTCCGAAACCGGTCATTTTTTTTTCCCGAACAAGTTGCCCGAGGCTGTTGTAAATGCACAATTTAACAGGTACGGAAGCGAAAATGTCGGCTCGAACTTCCACGTAGTTTTGGGTGGGATTGGGAAAAATTTCTAAGGTTGTCGATGTAAAATTCTCCGTGTTCACCGGCTCCGTATCCGTAAAAATCGGGGTTAGTGTCGCATCTGCATTGCTCGTGAAAGTTGTCTCCGCATTGGTATCGCCCGTTTCTTCCCAGTGTGAAAAGAAGTAGCCCGCGTCCGGAATCGCTTTAATCCGCAGCGGTATATTTTGAAAATATTCGCCCGTATAATCAAAGGGAATCGGCATTTCGTTTTCGTGCAAAACCACCTTACCGTCGGTGTTCGCGTCGTAGTTGAAAGTGAGGTCGAAACGGTTATCTAAGTCAAGTGTGTTTTTAAAAATAAGCGGCAAGTGAAAGTCGCGGTTACTGAAAAAACTGCGGTAATTGTCGATTTTATCCTGCCAGCCGACCACGAAGCCGGCGGAAGGCGTACCCTCGCCCAACTCGTCGTTGCCGTTCCACCGGGCAATGTGTCGCTGCATTTCGGGGAGCAACAGATTTTCCATAGCATCGACCATAGGCAGCACACGCTCGGGCGCGAAAATCAACTCCCGAAACGTGCAGGTTCTTTGCACAAATTCATCTTCAAATGCCTGACTTTCCATCATTTTACGGAACAAATAAGTGCTTTCGGGTCCGTTGGGCCATTGCGGAAAACCCGGCACTCCGCCGATATTTTGGGTGTTCAGCATGTGCGCCAAGGTGTTATGATTAGGCTGTGCCACGTTGTTTCCCCAGCTTTCCCAACCAGCACTCGCGTCGGTATCAAACAGCATCCAGCGAAATTTGCCGCCGTCGCGGTCGCGCCAGATGCGGACGTTATTGCCCGGTTGGTCGTAGTTGGCTAAGTAGATTTGCGCAATGTGGTAATTGATGTATTCGTTCATATCCACAAACTCGCGCATGGCAACGTAGGCGGCGGGACTGCTCAGAGAATTAGCAGCCAAAAAATCCGTCATTTCATCGTAGCGCACAAAGTCGCCCTCGCGCACAAAACTGCCCGGCCCGTAGGGATCACTCAGAATATCGACGTTATCGGGGTCAGCGCCGTGGTGACTTTCAACGTAGTACTTGTTAAACATCTCGCGGATCCCGTAGATGCCCCAATACTCGCCGTTGAGATAGACCCGCACGGGGCGATAGTCGAGTAAGTCAATATCGACCGTATTCTCCAAAAGCAGACTGTTCATCCCGTCCCGAAACAGCATTTCAATCCAGTCGGTACCGCCGTTGCGCACTTTGAAGCGGCGAAAATCCGTGAGGTCACTGTTTGCAAACAGCGGATATTCCAAAACTTCGTCGCCGTAAATGCCGCCGCGCAGAAAGATGTTCAGGCTTTTCATTTTCAAATTGCGCGAACACGCACCGCCGATTTTCATGCCCGCGTCGATTTGAAAACCGCCCGCATTTTCCGGTTCGATGAGGGTGACGCGGCAGGGGCGTTCCCAATCTCGGTTCCAGTTTCTGATGTTGTCATTGCAGTAGTCGAGGGCGCCGTTGGTGCCGGCAACGTAGATGCCCGTTTCGTCGCTCCAAAAATTATCGGGGTCGGATTGAATGTGCAAAACGGCGATTTCGGAATTTTCGTCGATGACAAAAAATGCGGAAGTCAATGCAGCACCGGCAAAACCGGGCTTGAAGGCTTTTGCCTGTACCGTCGTCGTTTCGTCGAGCAATAAAGGACTCGTGTAGAGGAAATCCGCAGCCGTCGGGGTGCTGCCGTCGAGCGTATAGCGGATAGTGGCGGCGGGGTCATTGACCGACATTGCCAAGTCAATCGAACCGGCAAACAAGCCCGAATTTTCGGAAAATAAAACCGCTTCGTTGAAAAATTGCGGCTGCCCGTTATTAGAACTGCGCGGACTGCTTTCGCCGAAAAATACCCGTTCCGCCTGCCCGTCATTCGCGCTGCCGTAAGAAACATTTTGCGGCACGGCGGGAAAGGTGAGGCTGTCTAAAATGTGCAACTCGTCGTTTAATTCCTGTACGATTGCCAAAAATTCTCCGCCGCTCGTCAGTTTAAAAGGTGCATGTAGTCCGCCCTGCTCGGGTGTGTCGTCCGCCCATATCAACGCAAAACCACCTGGTAATAAAAGAGGAGATTCGGTGATTTGCCATTTTTGTAAATCCGTTGGGTCATCGGTCAGGTACAGACCGCCGAGAAACAGCGGAGTCGCGCCGCCGTTGTAAATTTCCAACCAATCATCCGCTTCTTGGTATTCGTCAAAAATCTGCGTATTAGACGGCATGACTTCGTTAATAAAAACATTTTCGAGCAAATTTTCGGCAGCGGGATAATTGATTTTTACCACCAATTCCGCCGCCCGCGCAGGGTCTAAATCGTAAGCCGCCGCTATTCTGCCGCCGCTGCCCGTAATGACAAAACTCAACGCGTTGCCCGCCGACCAACCGGGTCGATTGACGACTTCCTGCACCAAATCTTTCAAATCGGGCGTTCTTTGCTGCTGCCCCCTTTCGCCCGCCGTCAGCCAACCGCCGGGCAGCCAACTCACAGCATTATCCGTCAAATTTCGGTTGCTGAGATTGTAATTTGTCGCTGTAAAAGGCGCGGCATCATCCGTATTTTCGGCACGAATCGTCAGATTAGAAAACCCGCTGCTCGTCTCGTCGTCCGTG
>JAHDCG010000247.1 GCA_020629965.1 Saprospiraceae bacterium
TTAGTCAGAAAAAAACTCTTGACGAGTTTAAAACATATTGTGTTTTGCGTTTTGCCTGTCACGGATGATTGCTTTTTGCGACTTTATTTGACTCTTTTTACTTTCAAAGCCTTAGGAATCAACACTTTAGCTGATTTTCGGAGTAAAAGTACATATTTTCAATTTAACATTCTACGCTTTTTTTTGCATCTGCCCCCTTTTGGTCATTTTCATAGGTATTTTTTGTATTTTAAAAGGCGATAATAGGTCGTTTAAAATTTTGCATGGAAAAATATTAACATTTTCTTAGCAAAAAGCAGGTTCGATTGCAGCGGAACGGAAAGTCCGATTTGTTCTTTTACCGATTCGGTTTTTCGCTGCCGACGGTCGTTTCTCTTATTCAATCGCCCGTAAATCAACGGGCTTTGCGCTCGCAATCAAAGCCCGCAACGCCTTTTGGTAGCGCAGAAAAAGCACAGGATGCGCCGCCCGCGAAAACTGCAAAACGGGACAGTCCGCCCGCGGCAGACCGTAGAGGTAATTAGATACCATAAGCCGCGCCCTTGCCTTATCGTCCGGGTCGATAGCTAAGAAATAATTGAACGGAAAATGCCGGTAAGTGAAAATTTTGAAACTGCCCGGCAGGTCGAGTGCGGCATATTCGGCGGCGACGATTTTTAGTTTGCGCAGCGTATTTTTGATTTTTTCCAAACCTTCCTTCCCGCCCTCGACGGCGGCACTGCGGTCGTCGAAGTACATCAGCGTGCCGCTCCAGTGCGGGTCTAAAAGGTAGCATTCAAAATCGACGCCGCGCTCCAACAGTCGCTGCACGGGCAGTTTGAAGTCCGCCGCCTTGCGACTCATAAAGTACTCCGAAAAGGTATTGAGCGTCGTGCCGAACTCGATGACCCGCGACTGCGCTTCCGCCAAAAACGCCGTTTTTTCCTGCAAAGTCAGTCGCCCCTGCGCGTGTAAAATAAAGCCTTCGTCGCTGCCCTCCGTCGGCAACTCAACGACCGCAGGCGTGCAATCGACTACGGATTGCCAAGTTAAATCCGCCGCCCGTTGCAGACACAACTCCTGCGCCGCTAAAACCTGCATTCCTTTGCAGACCGTGGTCAGCGTTTCCGTTCCGACCCGTTTTCCTTTCAGTATTTTGTTGAAGGTCGAAGTCGTCGTCGGGTAGCCTAAGACTTGTAGTTTGTCCGTGATTTTGCGTTGATTATAGCCTTTGCTGCTTTGAAATAATCGGTGCGCGGACTGAATGAGTGTGGTCTTTTGGTCGTCGGAAAGGAGCATAAGTTTTTGGTTTTTATTTTTGAATAACATAAATAATGCAGAAAAAAAATTAAATACGCGGGTCGGTTTTGGAAATTTTTCTGCGGGTTCATCGGCGGTTTATTATTGAGTAATTTGACAGGGCTTACTTTAGTTCCGATGCCGCTTTTGTTTTTAAGAGGATAGCAGGTCGATTAAAATCGACGCTACGGTGGGGGCAATCTTTTCCGGTATGTTAAACTGGCAAAAATGATTTTTTCTTCTTTCGGAATGCTAATCGGCTTTCACCTCCGTTAGATTCTTTTTCAAGGCGAAAGGTAGTCGATTTTCCGGAAACCCGGCAGCAAAGTTGCTGTAAAATAGTCTTTACCCTAAATTCCGAAACCATGCAGCTTTATCTCGATTCTTACGGTGCTTTTCTCGGCGTGAAAGATAAAATGTTTTACGTCAAACCCAAGCACCACGCGCCCAAACTCTTTGCCGCGCGCAATGTACACACCATTTTTTTGACCAAAGGCGTCCGCGTCAGCAGCGATGCGCTGTTGTTGGCTTTGGCGGAGCAAATACCCGTACTGCTGACCGACGCTACCGCCCGACCCGTGGGCAGACTGTGGCACGGACGCTACGGCAGCATTGCCACCATTCGCAAAAATCAATACCGCTTTTGTGCCGGTCGGGCGGGGTGGGAGTGGGTGCGGGATATTTTGACGGAAAAAATCAGACGGCAGCGCGATAACATCACGAAGCTGCGCGAAAGTACGGAAAACGACGCGGCGGAAAAACGGATTTTGCGGCGCACCGTTCCGATACTGCAACACGCCGTCAATCAATTCAAACGTTGGGAATACCGAGAGGAGGAAAGTCCGGCGGCAACTTTTCGCGGTTGGGAGGGCACGGCGGGCAGGTACTATTTTAAGGGGCTGTCTGCCCTGTTGCCGTCGGCGTGGAAGTTCGGCGGACGCAGCCACCGACCCGCCGAAGACCGCTTTAACTGTCTGCTCAACTATCTTTACGGAATGCTGTACGGGATGACGGAAACCGCGCTGCTGAAGGCCGGTTTAGACCCTGCATTGGGTGTGCTGCACGTCGATCGTTACGGCGGACAACCGACGCTTAATTTCGATTTCATTGAAGCCTACCGTCATTGGGCGGACGCGGTTGCCGTGCGTTTGGCGACTGCCGATACATTACCGCTCGACACATTTCAACAACGACCGCATCCGGACAACGGGGAAATCGGTTGGTGGCTGCAAAATCCCGGAAAGGGAAAAGTCATCGAGACCTTTTTGAGTTACATGAACGAACGCATCGACATTGACGGAGAGCGGCGCAAACGCGTTGCCTTCATCGACAAAGGTGCGCGTGACTTGGCGCAACGCTTAATTTAAATCCCTTTTTTTAACCGCATAAAATCATTGCAAGTATGTTACAAAAAACAGTTCTTTTGCTTTTATCGACCTTTATCTCTCTTGCCGCAACGGCTCAAATCGAGGACATCATTATCGAAAAAGCCTTTGAAAAAATCGAGGAAGCCGTCACCGATGCGGAAGCCGAAGACGAGGCACTGCCGCCGGAAGACGACGACTACACGGACGACTACGACGAGACCTACCGCACGAGCGAAGAAGAGGACGAACGGGGTACGCGCTACGACTTCAATCATTTGCGCGACCAACCCTCCGGCAAGCGCGTCGGCTGCATCTGTATGGACGGAGCGCGGCAACTCAATAAGGGCTTCGGTGCCTGCTCGGGCAGAGGCGGCGTGCGTTTTTGGTTGTTTGAAAGTCCGACGGGTGAAGAAATCAAGAAGCAAACCCAAAAACACGCCTTGCACCCCGACGACTTGAGTACAGAAGAAATGGCCAACTTAGCCGCGCATCAGCCCAAACAAACGGTATTCGGCAAAGGCACGTTCGGCAACCGTGATTTTTACGATTTTGCTATCGTGTTCGTCGTTTGCGCCACCATTGCCTACTTAGCCAAACTCTACTTCGACAACCACCGCCGCGATGACGAATTATTTGATTAGCTACGATATCAGCGACACCAAGTTGCGTAGTCGTTTGTCAAAAACATTGCTGCAATCGGGCTGCATCCGCGTCCAAAAGTCTGTTTTTTTCGCTCCCGATTTCAAAACCGAAGAGTTAAAAACGCTGCGCAAAACACTGACGGATTTACTGCGAAACAAAGTCGGCGATGCGGACAGTCTGCTGTGCATCACGATTGACAAGCAGAGTCTGCGGCGCATGATATGGGCGGAAGGCGAGGGCGCCCTGCTGCGGGATGCCCAAAAGCGACACAGTAAAATAATGTGAGCAAAAGTTGTC
>JAHDCG010000102.1:0-4234 GCA_020629965.1 Saprospiraceae bacterium
GTTTAGGCGTTTAGATTACGCCGGCTCCGTGCGCAGCATTTTTACGGCAAACCACGCTAATGCGCCGATAATCAGAAGCAAAATTACCCACAACCACGCTTTGTTTTGCAGTAAAGATTTGTCGGTTTTTTCTTCCGGCGTTTGCAAAACTTCTTCTTTTCCCAAAGCTAAATCCGTGATGTCTTCGGGCATTTTATTCGCGAAGCGCACCAAGTCATAAACGGGTTGGCGGGCTGCCGCATTTCCGTAATACAAAGCATAATCAGCCGGGGCGGGAAAGCGGGTTTGCAGTCGATAGACGACGCCGCTGATTTCGACTTTTTCGGGTGTCAAAGGGGCGTTGTCGTTGTTGCTGACGGTGATTTTCAACTCGTCGGAAACGGGCGAATTTTTAAACTCAAATCGGTTCTTTTCTAAAGACGAAACCGTTCCGACGGCGAGGGTATTGTAGGTGTATTTCCAAGAATCGTTCACCAAAAAGCTGTCCGCCAAGTATTGAATTTTGACGTTGCGATAAAAATCCGTTTTGTCCGCAAAGTCAATTTTCAACTTACTGACGGGAACGGGCGCGGGTAATTTTACGATAATTTCCGTTTGTTTTTCCTGCTTTAAGTTATTGACTTTCATTGATTTAACTGCGTAATTTCTGTACTCTCCTTCCGTCTCTTCCCGCATTTCTACCGTTTGGTTTTTCAATTTAGGGTCGGTATCGGTCTTCACTAAAAGCCGCAAATATCGGTATTGTAACGGCGCGAAAATCAACTCCGTAAAATCGTAATCCGTCCGTTCGTTTCGGATGCCGACCATGCGGTAATTTTCAACGGCGGTAAACCAATTTTTACCGTCTTGACTACCCGCTAAATCGACCCGAAAATCAAAATTTTCCTGCCCGTAATCAAGGTCGATGCGATTGACGGTTTCGTCTTCCGGCAAAGCAAAAGTATAGTAAAATCCCTCCGCATTTTTGACCGTATTGATGCGCTCGATGTTGAATTTTTTAGTTGAACTATTCGAGAATTGCGATGCGAAAATATAGGGAGCTTCGAGGCTGTCGCCCGCTGCATTTACGCCGTAAATACGCAGGTCGCTGAAATCCGATTTTACTTTAGTGAAAATGTCGTCGGGCAGGGCAATGCTGTGCCAATCGGCGGTCGGGGCGGCGAGGGGGCGGCGGTAGGTATAGTTTTCGGGCTGTGCGTTGCTGCTCATTGTTAACGATAAAAAAGCGAACAGGCAGAAGTATTTTAGCATAGAAAATTGAATTTACGGATGACAGGTACGGGGTACTTTTTGAATCGGCGGTCGAATTTTGAGTTTTGACTCGGCTTCTAATCGGCGAAAGTACCTCGTACCTGTTTGATTCGGTGGTAGGTACGAGGTACTTTTTAAATTTAAAGTCGCAATGAACAAGCATTCGTTTTTCAATCGGGAGAAGTACCCCGTACCTGCTATTACGGTCCGTGTCTCTGCGTTCCCGCCTCCTCACCATCCTCCCCAAATATCAAATCCTTATACTTTGTGTACAAAAAGGAAATCACCAACAACAGCACACCGAGGGACACCAAAACGATGGTTTTTGCAATTGTATTCAGGTGAGAAATGTCGTAAAAGAACAACTTGAACAGCGTTAGACCAAACAATACAATCGCCGCGATGCGCAGATGTTTTTGCTTTTTCCAAATACCTAAACCAATGAGTGCCAAGGCATAAACGCCCCAAATAATACTCAAAATCAGGCTGTCCGAATTTGCAAAGCCCGCCGCGTTTGTCCAATCCAAGAACTCGACGGAAATGAGCGTCAACAGAGAAATATGCAACAGTATATCAGCAATAACGCGGTATATTTTTTTGAAGAAAAGTGTTTTTATGCTTGTAAAAACTACATAAAACAGTCCCGCTAAAAAGCCGTAAGAAATGTATTTGACGGCAATATATCCGAAGTGCGTCGGAAAAAAAGGGCTTTCCGACGGATTAAAATAAATGCGGTGCAATCTGCTCAAATCGCCGACGCCGTTGGTAATAAAGGCGACAATAATCAATCCCGACAGCACGAGTGCCGCAAAGCCCAAAGCCTCGTTTTTCAATTTTTTTAAGTTGACAAAACCCAAAAGGGTCAAAAAAAGCATGGTATAATTGAGCAACCACACGTTTTTGAATTTCAAAATATCGTAGTTGTATTTGATGCTTTCGCGGGTACCGTCATTGTATTTGACTGCCGTGCTTGCGGCGTTGTAGATTTTATCGAAGTAAGCGGAAATTTCTACATACAAGCCGAAAAATAAGGTTGAAAAAAACAAAACCGCTAAGCCGACGGTCACGACTTGTCCGCTTTTTTCCTTGTCTGCAAAGCGCAAGTCGTATCGCTTGTCGTGGTGAATTTTATTGATAAAGCCGAAAGCTGCCGTCACGATGACCGTCGTCAAAAAACGCACGTTGAGAAAGGGAAGCGGCATCTCGTCCTGCATGCCCAGAGCAAAATTATAACTCTCCGACCAATCCTGCACGATACTCGCAAAGCCCAACAGCATCAGCGCGTAGGAGATTTTTTCGTAAAACAAAACCCCGCGCGTGCGCCCGACCCAAAACAGCAGTGCCGCCTCGGTCGCCCACAGCAGCGTCACCCAGTTGCCGTCTAACTGCACCGGAATTGCCATCGTCACAAAAACCAAAACTAAACCGACGATGAGGTAAAAAAGCTGTTTGTCGTACAGTTTTTGCTGCTTGATGACCGCGCCGACCGCTAAATGCACCGCCGCATTTGCCGCCGTAAACAATCCTAAAAAATGCAGGCCGGTCGGGTGACTCTCCAAAAGGGAATAGCCGACGCCGTAAAAAATAAAGGAATTAAGCAGTAAAACGACCACTGTCGGCACGTCGAAATTTTCTTTTTTGACCAATTTATAAGCCATAAAAACGGCGTAGAAAAGCAGAAAGAAAACCAAAGAAAAGGCACAGGCAACCGCGAAGTAACCGACATCGCTGTAATCAAAAAGGTACCAAGCCAAAAAAATCAGCCAGGTCTGCGCAAAGGCGGCGTAGTAGAGTTTTTTCCAATCTTTGCGGAAGGCGATAGCCAAAATACCGACGTTGATAATCGTGATGTAAGCGAAAAAAGTAAGCATATCGCCCGAGCCGCTACTGAGAAAAAACGGCACGGCGTAGGCACCGACCAAACCGATGTGCGCAATAATCTGTCGATTGTAATGCACCGCCGCAATGACCGTAAAAACGGTAAACAGCACCATCAGAACGAAGGCAAAAAGCTGCGGAAACAGGTCGTAATAACTGTACGCCGCGTAGGTAATAAAGTACATTATCGCAATCGACCCGCTGACCAAAACAGCACTGTAATTTTCGTATTTGCGCTTTAAATAAATGCCGAAACCCAACAATCCCGCACCCGTCAAATAACCCAAAACGATGCGCGTCAGCGGGCTAATCAACTCATTTTCAATGGAATAGCGCGCACCGATGATGACCGCGATGAGGACGAGCAGAATACCGAGTTTGGAGATGAGATTTTCGCCGATAAATTTTTCAAAATCAACGAAAACGGCGGGCTTTTCTTTAGGCTGTGCAGAAGGAATCACGGTCGGTTCTTTCTCGGGCACAGCAGTCTCCGGCGCAGTTTTGCGCGGCGGCTCGGGCGTGTAGTCGCCTTCTTCCGCTTGCAGGACTTTGATTTCATCGCGCAATTCCCGCAGCTCGGCGATAAATTTGTTTTGCCGACTGATGAGCAGGTTCATCCGCTCTTGCAGTTCTTGAATTTTACGTTGATTATCGGTCATGCGGCGGTGTATAAAAAAAGCTGATTTCGGAGAGGGAAATCAGCTTTTTGGTGTTTTTTTGTCTCGGAAGTCAGGAAAAAATATCTGCCGTTTTGAATTCTATACCTAAATTTTCGTCGCCCAGTATGTCGTTTTTTCCATAGTAAGTCCTCGTTTCGTAATCGCTGAAAACGTGTACATTTTCCAGCAACGGATTAACTAACCAATAAGATTTTACGCCCGCATCGAAGTACTCTTTTGACTTGATTATCAAATCAAAAACGGCTTGTTTCGGCGATAAAATTTCGATAGCACACAGCGGCATTTCCGTCATGCGAATTTCTTCGTCTGAAGGATTGTAGTGTACTTTCGGATAAATACCCAAATCGGGAACGCGTTCTCTGTCGGGCAATGCCAAGGTTATTTCCGACATCGCGGTATATTTTTCTCCGTAGTGCAGTTTAAAC
>JAHDCG010000102.1:4334-9232 GCA_020629965.1 Saprospiraceae bacterium
ATATTTTTCTCCGTAGTGCAGTTTAAACAGAAAACCAATGTTAGTTTGAACGATTCCGTGGTATTTGCTCGGCGCGGGCTTGCCTCTTTCTGTTTCGTAGCTGTTTTTATTTGAGTTCATTTCCCGGAAATTTTATGGTCGGGGGAGGTCAAAGATACAGCATTTTAACGTAAGGGATTTTGCCGACCGGACATGAGACGCGTTTTCCCGCGTCTGTACAAGGACGGTAGTTCCGTTCCGCAACTTTTCGCGGAGTATGACGATTTCGTTTTTTCACGGCAAGACGTCGCAGTATAACGTCTCTACAAACCGGGCGGTTGCAGATAACCTAATCCATAAAAAATCCGCTTTAATCCGCTAAATCCGCATCATCCGCGAATCTATCTTACCACAAGAAGCGTTTTCGTTTTTCCATAGCAAGACGTCGCAGTGCAACGTCTCTACAAACCGGACGGTTGTGGATACGCCCCAACTACCCAACCTCCCAACCTCCCGCCTCTCAACTCACCTCATACCCCGCCTCCGTCAACTCGTCCTCTTTCTTCTTGCTCACAAATGCGATCGCCAAATCAGTACCTTTTCCTTCCAATGCCACAAACTTTTTGCGACCGCGGTAGGCTGAATTTTTCAAAATTTTATTCAAACCTTTCAACAGCGTTTTCGGGTCGGCGCTGTCTTTCTTCGGAATTCTGATGCTTTCCTCGCCGCCGCCGACCGTGACTTTCAAGCGGTAATCTTTCGGCGTATCGTCGGCGGTAAATTCTTCAAAATCCAAAATGTCGCCGGTTGCTTTGCAGGCTTTTTCTACGATGTCTTCGTAAGCCGCGCCGCTGTCGATGTCGGTGATATTTGCGGTGAAAAATTCACTTTCCGGGAGAATGTGTTCAATTTTACGGTCTGCCGGATTTTTTGGTACGTTTTTCTTTTTTGTCGCGCGCTTTTTCTTCGGCTTGGTTTTAAATGCCTTAGGAAATTTTTCTTCCACCAATTCCTTTACTTCTTCCAGAGTCATTTCGGCAGCCTCCTCGGGGGTAATGCGGCGGTTGTCGATTTTCGGAATGTTGACGTTCTTTTTATTCCACTTGATAATCGGCCCCCAACGCGCATTTTGTACGCTGAGATTGAGGTCGTCCCAACGCTGAATGTAACGCTTGGCTTCCTTCTCGATTTTGGCGGCGATGAGTTCGTCCATCTCGTCTTTACTCAAATTATCCGGGTCGTAGCGACGCGGGATATTGATGAACATGTCGTTCCATTTCAAAAACGGCCCGAAGCGACCTTTGCCTTGTTGTACGGGCAGATTTTGGTAAGAATGCACCGGCGCATCGGCGGCTTTTTTCTCTTCAATCAACTCGACGGCGCGCTCAAAATCGACTTCCAGCGGTTCTTCGCCCTTCGGCAAGGAGATAAAAGTATCGCCGTGCTTGACGTAAGGCCCGAAGCGACCGACCGCCACGCTGACGTCCATATCTTCGTAAGAACCGAGCATTTTCGGGAGTTGGAAGAGCGGAATGGCTTCTTCCAAAGTCACCGTTTCGAGGTTCATACCGGGGCGCAGATTGGCATATTTCGGTTTTTCGTCTTCTTCCAATTCGTCCGGCGCACCGATTTGAGCGACCACGCCGTAGCGGGTCAGGCGCACCAATAAAGTGCGACCCGTCTCGGGGTCTTTACCGAGGATGCGCTCGCCGGATGCCCGGTCGGCGTTCTCGATTTTGTCCTGTACATTAAGGTGAAACGGCTTGTAAAAGTCCGCCAGCATTTTGACCCAATCCTGTTTGCCTTCCGCAATTTCATCGAGTTCATCTTCCACTTTTGCGGTGAAAGAATAGTCCATAATGCCGCCGAAATGCTTCTCCAAAAAGTTGGTGACAACCATGCCGGTGTCGGTCGAGTACAGACGATTACTCGTCGCGCCGGTCATTTCGATTTGCGTGGTTTTCGCCAACTTATCGCCCGCCAAGACCAAGACTCGGTATTTTCTTTCCGTTCCTTCGCGGCTTTCTTTGGTCACGTAACCGCGGGAAGGTTCCATGATTTTATCAATCGTCGGCGCATAAGTCGAAGGACGACCGATGCCTAATTCTTCCAATTTTTTCACCAGACTCGCCTCCGTAAACCGCGCCGGACCGCGCGTAAACCGCTCGGTCGCAGTGATGCTGTCGGCGTTGAGTTTTTGCCCTTCACTGAGGGGCGGCAGGATGCCTTTTGCGTCGCTGTCTTCTTCGTCTTCGTCGTCTTTACTTTCGAGGTAAACTTTGAGAAAACCGTCGAATTTCAAGACCTCGCCCTCCGCTTTAAAATAATTATCGCTGACCGTCGAAACGGCAATGCGTACCAAAGTTTTTTCCAGTTCCGCGTCCGTCATTTGCGAAGCGACGGCACGTTTCCAAATCAGGTCGTAGAGCTTTTGTTGGTCAACGTCGGTCGTCACAAAAGTCTTGTCGAAGTAGGTCGGACGAATGGCCTCGTGCGCCTCCTGCGTATTGGATTTTTTGTTTTTGTATTGCCGCGTCTGCACGTAGTTTTTGCCGTAGCGGTCTTCGATTTCTTTGGCAATGCCGTTGAGCGCAGTCTCCGACAGATTGACGGAGTCGGTACGCATATAGGTAATAAAACCTTGCTCGTAAAGTCGCTGCGCGTTGCTCATCGTGCGCTTTACGCCGAAGCCCAGTTTACGGCTTGCCTCCTGTTGCAAAGTCGAAGTCGTGAAGGGCGCGGTCGGCTTGCGTTTCAGCGGTTTTTTGGTGATGCTGTCGATGGTAAAATCGGCACCTTTGCAGTTGTTCAAAAATTTCTCGGCTTCCTCTGCCGTGTCGAAGCGGCTGTTGAGGTCTGCCTTCAATTCCGCGACGCGACCGTCTTTATCTTTCACCGCAAAAATCGCATTGACGCGAAAGAACGGGTCGGGCTTGAACGCCATAATTTCGCGCTCGCGCTCCACGACCAGCTTCACGGTCACGGACTGCACGCGCCCGGCGGAGAGCTTGCCGCGTACTTTTTTCCACAATAATTCCGAGAGTTCAAAACCCACTAAACGGTCTAAAATCCGGCGTGCCTGCTGTGCGTCCACCACGTCCATATCGACGGTGCGCGGTACGGTCACGGCTTTTTGGATGGCGGGTGCGGTAATCTCGCGGAAGACGATGCGCTTGGTCGTATCGACGGGTAAATCGAGGACTTCGCACAGATGCCAGGCGATGGCTTCTCCTTCGCGGTCTTCATCCGTCGCCAGCCACACTTCGTCCACTTTTTTGGCGGTCGCTTTGAGGTCGTTGACTTTTTTGACTTTGTCGGGCGACACTTCGTAGGTCGGCGCAAAATCATTGTCGGTATCTACTCCTTTTTTCGCCAAATCGCGCACGTGCCCGAAGGAAGATTTTACCACGTAATCTTTCCCCAATATTTTTTCAATGGTAGCGGCCTTCGCGGGCGACTCGACTATCAGTAGATTTTTTGCCATTATTTTTGTTGAGATTTTAGATATTAGACGTTAGATGTCAGACTACAATCGTCTTCATCTCCTGTTGCACAACGAGATTAGAATTGTTTTTGTTTTCTGCGGACGGGGTGTCAACTTGCATTTCAAGCCTGCTCAAATACCTTTAAACCGTTGACTTTCAGCCTTTTACAAGACTTTGTTTTTACTCAAAATTTTCTTTTCTTTCGCTTTGTGCGCTTGCAAAAGTATAAAAATTGTTAAACGAAAGCGGATTTTTCTTTTACGGCGGGTAAAATAATTCGGAAAGGTGCTGTTTGCGGTGACGTTTTACACCTTATATACAGCTAAAATTTGTGCAGGAAATAAAGAAAAATCGCTGTTTTCCACCGGCGTTTTAATTTATGTCTTTTTTAGCTTATCGACTGAAGTCGATGCTACGGTGCGGGTGGGAGATTGCGCACAGCGTTTTCGAAAAAAAAGAAAAGGCGGTAAACTCCTCAAAAGAAATTTACCGCCCTGCCGCCGAGAGACAAGAGACGAACGGAGTCTAAAATCTAATATCTAACGTCTAAAATCTAAAGTCTAACGTCTAAAGTCTAACGTCTAAAATCTAAAATCTAAAATCTAATTTTTCCTAATCCGCGTTTCCTCGTAAATCACTTCGCCGCGTGCCTTTTCCGCCGCCTCTTCCGCCGCTTTTTTCTCCGCAAAATACTCGACCAACTGCTTGATGTCGAGCGGATTACGGTTGAGATTGCGGTGATAGGCAAAGATGATAAAACTCGCCATATCTTCGGGATGATAGACCTGAAAATTATTTTTCATGTATTCCGACAGACGCGAGCCGCCGTAAAAACCCCAGTTGTGAATTATCCAACGACCGAGACTGAAAAAGAGTTTGCGCTCGGCTTCGACCTCGGGGATGGCGGCAAATTTGACCTGCGATTCTTTGTCGATTTTGCGATTGAGTTGAATAAAGGCGTCCGTCAAATCTTTGGGAATATACACGCCGTACAACTCCGTTTGGCGAATGCGCCGCTCGTAGGCTTTTTCGTATTCGGTAAGATTACCGGCGGGCTTTTGGGCGGAGAGATTGCCGAAAAGCAGACAAAAAGTCAGAGTGAATATGTAAGTCAGCGTCGTTTTTATATTAATGTACATTTGCAATTTTTGATGTCTTGATTTGTGTTTTGTTGATTTAAATATGAAACGTCGGAATTTGCGTTAATTGCATACGGGACGGGGACTTTTTTGTAGCAAATACTTTTGAATAAACTGAAAGGAAAGGCAATTCTTTCCTTTTCATTACGACGACCTGAAGGTCGCGGTTACTGAGCAGTTGTAACTGCGACTTTTAAGTCGTCTGAAAAAAAAGGAGTAAAAGGCAATTCTTGCCTTTTTATTACGACGACCTGAAGGTCGCGGTTACTGAGCAGTTGTAACTGCGACTTTTAAG
>JAHDCG010000102.1:9332-19489 GCA_020629965.1 Saprospiraceae bacterium
ATTACGACGACCTGAAGGTCGCGGTTACTGAGCAGTTGTAACTGCGACTTTTAAGTCGTCTGAAAAGAAAGAGAAAAAAGCAATTCTTACCTTTTTTACGACGACCTGAAGGTCGCGGTTACTACGGCAAAGATAAACGCGGTTCTCCGCATCCGCCGATTTTATTTAATTTTGCTCGTTTGATTTTCGGAAACAACAACACGACATGCAACGTAAAGATTTTTTCAAAGGACTGGCACTGGCAACGGTCAGCGCACCGATTGTCATTAAGGCACTCGGCGGCGGCGGTGAGGTGACGGCACAACACGAAGCCCCGGGCGTCATTTCGGGCAAACGCTATAAATGGAAAATGGTGACGACCTGGCCGCCGGGTTTTCCCGTGGTCGGCGAGGGCTGCGAGTTGTTTGCGGAGAAGGTCAGAGTGATGTCGGGCGGGCGCATGGAAATCGAAGTTTACGGCGGCGGTGAGCTGGTGCCGGCGTTGGAAGTCTTCGGGGCGGTGAGCGACGGAGCGGCGGAAATCGGTCACGGCGCGGGCTACTACTGGGCGGGTCGGGTGCCGGCGGCGCAGTTTTTCACCTCCGTGCCGTTCGGGATGAATGCACAGGGCATGAACGCCTGGATAATCAACGGCGGCGGGCAAAAACTGTGGGATGAACTGTACGCGGACTACAATCTGGTGCCGGTGCCGGCGGGCAATACAGGTGTGCAAATGGGCGGTTGGTTTAATCGAGAAATCAATTCGCTCGCCGATTTTAAGGGTCTGAAAATGCGGATGCCGGGTCTCGGGGCGAAGGTATTGCAGGCAGTCGGCGGGGCGGCGGTGCTGGTGGCGGGCAGTGAATTGTACACGAGCCTGGAGCGCGGGGTCATCGACGCGACGGAGTGGATCGGACCTTACCACGATTATCTGATGGGTTTTCATCAAATTGCGGATTACTACTACGCGCCGGGTTGGCACGAGCCGGGTTCGGTGTTGGAAATGACATTTAATAAAGAAAAATTCGATGCGCTGCCCGCTGATTTACAAGAGATTATGAAGACGGCGGCGCATTGGTCAAATCTGTGGATGCTCTCAGAATTTGAAGCCAAAAACAGCACTTATCTGGCAAAAATCAGACAAGAAACCGACGTCGAAATTCGTTCTTTTACCCCCGACACTCTGAACGGACTGCGCAAAGCGGCGGCAACGGTGGTAGCGGAGGCGGGCGATAAAGACGCGGCTTCGCGCAAGGTATATGCTTCCTTTAAGCAATTTCAGGAAGCAACGGCGCGGTGGTCTTCGTTTTCGGAGCGATTGTATTATGAGGATTTGCAGTAACGGTTTGTTGAATCGTTGAAGTGTTGAATCGTTGAGGGCTGTTGCTTGACGGCAGTTTTTGTTTCAGCGGTCTTCTCCGTTTCATCAACGCCTACCGAAAGTTTTATCTGCTCAGCTTTTGCCCAAAGTTCCGGTCTGACATCAACTTAAATCAATCGGCAAATCGTCAAAACCTCTGCACGATAAATCGGTTTTCATGTTTTACGCGCTCAACGATTCAACAACTCAACATCTCAACAAAATTACTCTCATCGACACCAAACCAAAAATATCCATCATCATCCGCTGCCTCAACGAAGGCAAACACATCGGTCGTTTGCTGACGGGCATCATGCGGCAGACGGTCGAGGAAGTTGAAATTATCGTGGTGGACAGCGGTTCGCGCGACGATACTTTGCGGATTGCGGACCGGTTTCCGACCAAAATAATTCACATAAAACCCGAAGATTTCAGCTTTGGTTATGCGCTGAATGTGGGTTGCGCCGCCGCGACCGGCGACGTTTTGCTGTTTGCTTCGGCGCACGTTTATCCGGTGTATGACGACTGGCTGGAGTTGATGTTGCGTCCTTTTGCGGATGAGAAAGTCGGTTTGGTTTACGGCAAGCAGCAGGGCGACGAGCGCACACGTTTTTCGGAGCATCGCATTTTTGCCAAATGGTTTCCCGACGAGAGCGTTGCCGACCAAAAGCACCCTTTTTGCAATAATGCCAACTGTGCGGTCAGGCGGTCACTGTGGCAGGAAAATCCTTACGACGAAACGCTGACGGGATTGGAAGATTTGGCGTGGGCGAAGCAGCTTTTAGAAAACGGTCATAAAATCGCTTATCAGGCGGAGGCGGCTATCGTGCACGTACACGAAGAGACTTGGGCGAGTGTGCATAATCGTTACCGCCGCGAGGCCATCGCCTTTCGTTTGATTAACAAACAGGAGAGTTTTAACTTTCTGACTTTCTTGAAGTTATTGTCTAAAAACATCCGACAAGACCTGCGACAGGCACGACACGAAAAGGTGCTGCTGCGCAAAGCGGGCGAAATTATCCGCTTTCGCTTTAATCAATATTACGGCACCTATCGCGGCTTCAAGCAGTCGTATTTATTGGATAATGCGGTGCGCGAGCGGTTTTATTATCCGGAAGGATATGTGAAGGAACAGAAAAAATCGACGCGGGAGGAAAGGCGAATTGATTACGAAAGGGATGTTTAAATTGTTTAGTTGTTTAGGCGTTTAGGCGTTTAGAGCGTGCGGCAATCTAAACTTTTAAACGCCTAAACCCTTAAACAAACCTTTACATTTCCACCTCCTCTATCAAAAAAAATCCGTCTTCTCCCTGCTTTTGATACAGCGGCATTAAAATTAAAGCGTCGGTCGGCGCGTGAATTTCTCCGTGTTTATTTCGCGCCAACAGCTCTCCTTTTTTGACGGGCTGAAAGTTTTTGTAGCCGGGTTTCATCACAAATTTATCGCCCGGTTTGATGGCGTGTACACCCAACAGGCGCGAGACGGCGGGCAGATTTTTGGAGTATTCGCGCAGCAAAAAATCGTGTTGATTTTCTACGTCTTCCGCGCGCACACAGCCGACGGTGCGAAAGCAATTGGTGATGGCGGCAATCGAGCGATTGACCGACAGCGGCTCGTCGTGCTGCCCCGCCTCGAAGCAAACGGCGGTGATGTCTTCTGTAAAATTTTCCTTGCTGAAATAGTGCAGACTCGTGCCCCGAATGCCGTCCAAAAGTCCTAAAATAACGGGCGCGTGCAACTCTTTGGCAATACGCAGACTTTCCGGGTCGTTGGTCGCAATCCCGAAAATGCCGCCAAAAGCCGTCGTCGTGTGCAGGTCTAAAACGACGATGCGGGTCGGTTTGTAATTTGCGATTTCCTTTTCAATGATGTACAAATTTTCCCGAATTTCCCTTTCCTCCTCATCCAAATCCTCGTAATCACTCGTCTTAATTTTTGCCACATTCTCGCTTGTCCACTGTCGGTTCAGGTCGCGATTGATAAATCTTTTTTGCTGCGCCAATGCCCGCACATTACCGCGCAGCCCGATAAATTTTCCTTTAAATCTAAAATCGGGATTGGTAATCGGCTCGACCTCCACCATTTTAAAAATCAGCTCCAAAGCCTTCACACCGGCGGGTTCATTGCCGTGCATACCTCCGAAAATAATGACGAGCGGGCCGTGTTCCGGTCCCGTGTATCTGCCGATAATGCGTTGTTTCGTTTGTTCCATAAATTATTTTTAGGAGAGAGGAGAGAGGAGAGAGGAGAGAGACACACGCCTCTCTCCTCTCCCCTTTTCCCCCTCTCACCTCACTCGGGCAAATGTAGCAAAATCCGCTGCGCTCCGCCGTTTAATTTCCGGTTTTATTCCCGTTTCGGTCGAATGAATTACTTTTGCGGTTTTGATTATCAAACGCAAGCGAAATTCTGTTTCCCGCATGAAATTATCTATCGTCATTCCCGCTTACAACGAAGCAAAAACCATCCATCTCATCTTGGATAAGGTAAAGGCGGTGGACTTGGTCGATAATATCGAAAAGGAAATTATCATCGTCAATGATTGTTCCAAAGACGATACGGAGGGGGCGATTTTGAATTATAAAACGCAAAATCCCGCTTTGAATATTCAGTACTTTGCGCACGAAGTCAACAAGGGGAAAGGCGCCGCGCTGCACACCGGTATCGACCGCGCAACGGGCGATTTTCTCATCATTCAGGACGCCGACTTGGAGTACGACCCGCGCGAGTACAATACCCTGCTGCAGCCGATACTCGATGGTTTTGCGGATGTCGTGTACGGCTCGCGATTTATGGGCGGCAAACCGCACCGCATTCTGTTTTTTTGGCATTCCATCGGCAATCAATTCCTCACTTTTCTTTCCAATGCGTTTACCAACTTGAATTTGACGGACATGGAAACCTGCTACAAACTCTTCCGCACGCCGATGATTCAGTCGCTGACACTGAAAGAAAACCGCTTTGGTTTCGAACCGGAGGTGACGGCAAAAATCGCGCGTATTCCTAAGGTGCGCATTTACGAGGTCGGCATTTCTTACTACGGTCGCACGTATGAGGAAGGGAAAAAAATCGGTTGGCGCGACGGTTTTCGGGCGATTTATTGCATTTTGAAATATAATTTGTTTGGATAGTGTGATTGGAACAGATAAGCGGATTGAGCAGATACAGCGGATTAAGGCGGATTTTTATTTTGAATCAAAAAAGCGACAGCCGTCAAAAGACAACCGTCGCTTTTTTTATTTTTCGAGCAATACTTTTCTCTACGCTTCCGCAGCTTCCGGCTCCGCGTTAATGCTTTCATCGACGAGGATACGACCGCAGTGCTCACAGGCGACTACGTTGTTGTGCGTCGCAATTTCCATTTGCACCTGCGGCGGTATTTGGTTGAAGCAACCTCCGCAAGCATCACGCTCGACGGTAACGACCGCCAAGCCGTTGCGGTAGTTAGAGCGAATACGCGCGTAAGAATTTAACAGACGCTCCGCAATTTTCTTACGGGCTTTTTCCGATTTTTTGCGCAGTTTTTCTTCGTCTTTTTCGGTCTTTTCGACGATGGCTTTCAGCTCGACTTTCTTGGTTTCGAGTGCTTTTTGTTTGGCTTCCAGTCGGGCTTGTGCCGCGTCTTTGGTCTCGCGTTTGTTGTACAAAGAGTTGTTGGCTTCACGAATTTTCTTTTCGCTCAACTGAATTTCCAACTTCTGCATCTCCAGCTCCTTCATCAAGGCCTCGTACTCCCGGTTGTTTTTAACGTTGTCCATCTGCTCGGTGTAGCGCGCAATCAAACCTTCCGCTTCGCGAATGTTGGCATCGTGCTTACTTGCTTCGCCTTCCAGTTCCGCAATGCCTTCTTCCATCCGATTCATCCGCGTTTGCAGACCCGCGATTTCGTCTTCCAAGTCACTTACTTCAATGGGCAATTCCCCTTTGAGTACCTGAATTTCGTCAATCTTACTGTCGATTTGTTGCAATTCGTACAAGTCTCTGAGCTTGTCGATAACGGCGCTTGCTGCTTCTTTCTTCTTAGCCATAGATTTAGCTTAGTGTTATTTTGGTTACCTGAATAACGGGAAGGAATCTTTTCTCCAACCCAATATATAAAACCGATAAAAACCGTGAAAGTTTCTTTTTCGCACGAAGGAATCCGTGATTTCTGCGCATTTTACAGATAAAAAACGGGATTTGTCCGTACCTCTGTCATAAGAACCGCAAAATTAACGAATTTTTCCGAAATAATATCGTGTAACAGATTGATTGTGAATTGTTCGCTCTCAAAATGTCCGATGTCGGCGATGATGATTTTGCCGTCGGCATCAAAAAATTCGTGATATTTGTAGTCGGAAGTGATGAAAATATCCGCTTTTTGCCCGACAGCATTACGCAGCAAAAAGCCGCCCGCTCCGCCGCAGACCGCCACGGTTTTTATCTCTTTGTCGAGCAAATCCGTGTGTTTAATCACGCCGACTTCCATGCTCTTTTTCAGACTTTTCAAAAAGGTCGAAGCCGGTACTTTCTTCGGCAATTCACCAATCATACCCGAGCCGATTTCCCGATTTTTATTTTCAACGGCAAAGATGTCATACACAAAGTTTTCGGCGGGATGACTGCTGCGCAAAGCCTTTAAGACCGTGCCTTGCCGCACGGCGGGGAAGGTCACTTCGAGTTTCATTTGCGCACCGTTGCCGTCCGCTGTCGTGCCCACGCCGAGCGTCGCGTAAGAGATATTATCAATGCCGTCGAGACTACCCGCACCCGCCGCAAAAAGGGCTTGCCGCACGATTTCGCTGTGCGAGGTCGGCACGTAAACCGAGAGTTTTTTCAGTCCGCTTTTCGGGGCTAAAATGCGGGTGTTTTGTAAGCCGATTTTCTCCGCGATTTTTGCATTCACCCCCTGATGATACATGTTGTCGAGGTTGGTGTGAATCGCATAAATCGCCACCTCGTTTTTTATCGCCGCCATGACGGTGCGCTCCACATAATTTTTTGCGTTGAAGCGTTTCAGCCCCTTAAAAACTATCGGGTGGTGCGCGACGATGAGATTGCAGCCTTTTTCAACGGCTTCTTGTACCACGGCCTCGGTGCTGTCGAGGCAGCAGAGTACGCCGGTGACTTCGGCATTGGGGTCGCCGACGAGGAGACCCGCATTATCGTAACTTTCTTGGTAGGCGGGCGGGGCGATGGTTTCGAGGTGAGCGATGATGTTTTTTACTTGCATATTTCTTTACGCTGATTTTCTTATGATTTTTTTAGATTTTACGCTGATTTCTCTCGGAAGTTCTAAAGGAGTCTGACACTTTACTTAAACAAAAAGTAGTGAAATCAGTTTTTTTCTCTCTTTCAACAAAAAGCAGTGTCTGACTCCTGTTTTTGCAATTCTCTCTCTGACAAGAATTAGACACCCGCATTTTACCTAAAATTGCGAAAAGGAAAAATAATCCTTTCTTTTGCAGTAAAAAAGATGCCGGACTCTTTTTGCAAAAACTACTTCGTCACCACAATCACCCCCGCATCTTCCCGCACCCGACTCTCGCCCGCCGCCGTATAAATTGCCTTCCAAACGTAAACCCCGTTCGTCACCCGCCTGCTTTTAAACTTTCCGTTCCACCTTGCCGACAGATCGTTTGCCGTGAAAAGCAACCGGCCGTAGCGGTTGAATATTTGCCAGTTTATCGTTTCGATATTGGTGCCGACCAAGCCGAACTCGTCGTTGATGCCGTCGCCGTTGGGGGTCATCGCATTGGGCGCGAAAAGGGTGTGTGCGGCTTCTACGCAGACGGTTTCGGTGTGTTCGCTGATGCAGCCGCCCGCGTTTTCCAAGTGCAGCAGGAAGGTATAGGTGCCGGTGTCGGGCAACATGACTTCGATATTTTCGCCGGGGCGATAGACGGTCAAATCGGTGCTATCCGTAAAAATCCAGTAGCCCGATGTGCCGCCGACGCTGAAATCTAAAATTTGAGCGACGGGGTCGAGCGTGGTCAGGCAGGCTACATTCGGAGTGATGCCGAAGTTGGCTTGCAGCAAGTCATAACCCGGCAAATCGACCGACTCCGTGACCGTGCAGCCGCTGTCCTCATCCGTCACCGTGACGGTGTAACTTGTCGGGTAAGATTCGATAAAACTTGTCTCGGTCGGCGGAACAGTACTCCACAAATAGCTGTAATTTTCACCGGGACCGGCGAAGACTTCCGCGCTCGTGATTTCGTCGAAACAAACGGGCGGCCGGGTTTCAAATTCAACAAAAATCGGGGCGGCGAGGAAAATGTCAATCGTGTCCTGCGCCTCATCGGAGCAGCCGTCGCTTGCCGTGACGATGTATTGTGCGTCGTTTTGCGGTTGTATAAAATGGCTTTGCCCGAAGCCTAAATTTTGGTTCCAGACGTAAGTAAAATTGCCGTTGGTGCTGCCGCCCGCCGCCTGTGCCGTCAGATTGACCGACTCGCCGAAGCACAAACTGTCTTGCTGAAAAGGCACCGAAATCGTCAATTCCTCGCCGACGGTCGTATTGAAAGTTTCGGAATCGGCACACACGCCTTCGCCCACTGTGTAAGTCAGCGTATAGTCGCCCGCGCCGAAATCTGCGGGATTAAAATCAGTGACAATCTCAGTATCGACGGTCAGCACGCCGCCGCCGGGATTTAACCCCAGATTCAGATTGACATTTTGAAAACAATAAAAAGTCTCGGCGGCGTTAATTTGTGCTTCGTTGAAGGGGTCAACGGTGATTTGCCCCGTGCCGACACAGCCTGCGGCGGAAGTATTGGTCATGCTGAAAACGCCCGCACCCGCCGCCGCCGGGTCGAATACACCGGTCAGCGGATTGATAATGCCGGTGCCCGCCCAAGTGCCGCCCGTCGGAGTCGCGTCGAGCAGTACCGCGCCTTCGACCTGACAGTAAGTTGCCGGCTCGATTTGCGGAGTCGGATGCACGACGACGGTAATTTCATCGACGCAGGTATTGATTTCGTAAAAGAGTTGGTGCGTCCCCTCCCCTGCCGCTGCGGGGTCGAAAATAAACTCCTCGTCGCCGAGCTGTTGCACGCCGTTTCCTGTCCAAAATCCCTTCGCGGGAATGACCTCGGGGCGGTCAACGGAGAGCGGAACGGGCGCGTCTTCCGGACAAAAATACAGCGTATCTTCCTCGATTTGAATTTCCGTAAACAGCACAAAAGCGATGCGGCTGTCCGTACAACCGTTGACGGCATAAGTCAAAGTGTCGCGCACCTCAGGCACCAAAGCCGGGTCAAAAAGTCCCGTTTGCGCGTCGATAATGCCTTGCCCCGACCACGTGCCGCCGGCGGGATACCAATTGCCGGGAACGACGAAAGGAGCTTGGTCGGGACAAGCCGAAAAATTATTCAAAGCGTCGATTTCTTTGACACGAATCGTCATGGAGTCGGTGCAGCCTTCTACTTCGTAAAGCAAAAGATTTTCACCCTGTGCAGCTTCTTCGGGGTCAAATTCACCCGTATCGGCATCGACAATACCCGGACCGCTCCACACGCCGCCGAAAGGTGTCGCAGCGATGAGAAACGCCCCGTCGGACTGACACAAACTGTCGATTTGCGGCAAAACGAGGGAGTCTATATTCACAAATTTCGTACCCGCGCAACCGTTGGGATGCGTGTAGGTCACGGGAAAACTGCTCGTACTGTCGGGCGGGGTAAAGATGCCGTCCGGCGTAATATTTTCGCCCGACCACACACCGCCGAGGGGCAAACCGCCGGAGACAAAAAAGGTGTCTGCGCCGAAACAAGCCGCATCGTCGCTGCCCTCGTCGAGCGGAATGAAGTCGATAAAAAGTGCATTTTCGCAGCCGTTCGGAGCGACGTAATAAACGGTGTCGCGGTCGTATTGCGCCTCGCCGGGGTCGTACAGTCCCGTTTCTTCATCGACAATGCCGCCGCCGAACCACTCGCCGCCGCCGGGAAATGCGGTCAGCAAAAAGGCGGTATCGGATTGGCACAAAGTCGTATCGGGAATGCCGAAAGCGGGCAAGGGCGCGGGTGTGAGCGCAATGCTGTCGGTCGCCGTCGCACCCGTGCCGTCGGTCACGGTGACGTAATAAGTCGTCGGACCGAAAACGATAATTTCGGCAAAAGAAGTATCGGAAAAAACGGGCGACCAAGCGTAAGTATAATTCAAATCGCCGCCGCTGACTAAAGTTGTCAACAGCGTCGAGTCGCCCGCGCAGGCGACTTCGCCGTCTAACTCCAACAGCACATTAAGCGGGCAATTCACAACGGAAAAACTGCCGATGGATTCTAAAACGTAGAGATTTTCGCAGGCGGGAATAATTTGGGTAAAAAAGACATTGTAAGCCCCCGCAAAATCCAAAGGCGGCGCGAGAGTCAAGGTCACGACCGAAGCGGAATCACCGACACAAACCGGCGTGACATTCGTAATCGTCGGAAACTGCGGTCCCGAAATACCGAACGCCGCCGGGTATAAAGAGTCGCAATGAATATTCCGGTCAAATTCTAAAGTAAGTTGATTGCTTTCGCAGTCCAAATCGGGTATCGGCGCGATGACGGCGGGTTCGGGGATTTCAATATCGGTGGTCCAAAAAGCGGTAAAACCCGTGCAGGTCACGCTCGGGTCGGTGATAAAATTAAAAGTCAAACAGCCGCTCGTTGCCGTCAAGTCGGGCGGATTCTCTTCGCCCAAATACGGCCCGCCGAGCAGCACGGAAAGCGTATCCGGTCCGTCGAAAATGCGCAGACTGTCAAAAAGAAACTCGGTACAAAATTCGGAAAAATTGACTAAAATCATATCCGCCTCCTCGGGGCAAACGGTGAAGGTATAGTTTTCGTTGTGGTCGTA
>JAHDCG010000102.1:19589-21871 GCA_020629965.1 Saprospiraceae bacterium
GAAGATACCATGCCGGTGGCATTTCCGGGTTCGTGTTTTAGCTTTCCGGCTTCACATAAGTCGGGCGTTTCGGTAAACCAAAAATTATCGCGTTGTTTTGATAGGGAACCGAAAGCCCCCCTCTCTCCCCTTTTCCCCTCTCTCCTCAACTCTCACCTCACCAACAAAATTTCCCCCGTCTCCGTCACATTACTTTCATTACCGGCACGGTCAACTATAAACAGAGAAAAAACCGTACTTTCTTCGTCGCCGTTACCGAGCAGAAAAGTGGGGTTGAGTTCAATAATTAAGTTACCCTGAATGCTGATTTCGCTGTCTTCCGGGGCCAAGGGCGGCAGGTAATAGGGGTCGGCGGCGGAAAGGCGGCTGTCTTTGACGAACACGGAATTGACATCGGGATCGGAGGTGCCGAGGTCGCCGTCACCGTCTTCGTAGCTGAGGTACAGCAGCAGGCGGTCTTGAAACTCGACGAGGGTATCGTGACTGATGCTGTCGAGCGTAATGCGCGGCGCACGGTCGAAGGACAGGTCGTCGGTCTGTTTGGTGCAGGCAACACCGAGACACAACAGAAAGGCGCAAAGGCTGCCGATTATTTGTTCATTTTTCACTCGACAAAGATAGGTAGTGAGGGGGAGAAAGGTTGAGATAAGGGAAAATTTTCGTTCGGTAGCCGACAATTTTTCAGCGTAAGCGCGACAATTCTCAGCTTGAACCGCCTGACAAAAATTATCGATTTTTTTGCTTTCTTTTTTCCTCCGCCTGCCCGACCGAAGGCTCTCGAAATTTTGTCTATCTTGCGCTCCGGTCAACAGTTCGGCATCATCGCTCGCTTTTTCCGATAATCATCGAAATACTCAAAAATCGAAACCTTCTTATTTTCACAATTCTCCTTTAATGACAAGCATCAATCAACGCGCCGCCCTGCAAAGCCAAATTTGGAAAATAGCCAACGACGTGCGCGGCAGCGTGGACGGTTGGGACTTTAAGCAATTTGTCCTCGGCTCGCTCTTTTACCGCTTTATCAGCGAAAATTTTACCGAATACATCGAAGGCGGCGACCCCGATATTGACTACGCCGCAATGTCCGATGATGTGATTTCCCCCGCCGTGAAAGACGATGCCGTAAAGACAAAAGGCTACTTTATTTATCCGAGTCAGCTTTTTGTAAATGTGGTCAAAAAAGCCGACGACAACAACAACCTCAATACCGATTTGAAAAAAATTTTCGACGCCGTTGAAGGCTCGGCGGCAGGCTACGACTCGGAGCAGGACATTAAAGGATTATTTGACGATTTTGACACGACGAGCAGTCGCTTGGGAAATACCGTTACGGGCAAAAACAGCCGGCTGGCGGCGGTACTCAAAGGCGTGGCGGGGCTGAACTTAGGCAGCTTTGCAGACAACCAAATCGACCTTTTCGGGGATGCCTATGAGTTTTTAATCAGCAACTACGCCGCCAATGCGGGCAAATCGGGCGGTGAGTTTTTTACCCCGCAGCCGGTGTCAAAACTGCTGGCACAACTCGCCCTGCACGGACAAAGCACCGTCAATAAAATCTACGACCCCGCCGTCGGCTCGGGTTCTCTCCTTTTACAAGCCAAAAAACACTTTGACGCGCACCTGATTGAAGAGGGTTTTTTCGGGCAGGAAATCAACCACACGACCTACAATCTGGCGCGGATGAATATGTTTTTGCACAACGTGAACTACGACAAGTTTCACATCGAGTTGGGCAATACGCTGACCGCGCCCAAGCTGCAAAACGACAAACCCTTCGATGCCATCGTCTCCAATCCGCCTTACTCGGTCAAGTGGATAGGCAAAGACGACCCGACACTGATAAACGACGACCGCTTCGCGCCGGCGGGTGTGCTTGCGCCCAAAAGCAAAGCCGATTTTGCCTTTGTGCTGCACGCTTTGAGTTACCTCTCGGGCAAAGGACGGGCGGCGTTGGTCTGTTTTCCCGGTATTTTTTATCGCGGCGGCGCGGAGCAAAAAATCAGAAAATATCTGATTGACAACAACTTTGTGGAAACCATCATTGCCCTGCCCGCCAATCTTTTCTACGGCACGAGTATCGCCGTGACCATTTTGGTTTTGTCGAAAAATAAAACGGAAAACGTCACGCAGTTTATCGACGCGAGCGGCGAAGATTTTTTCAGCAAAGAAACCAACAACAACGTGCTGACCGACGCGCACATCGCAGACATTGTGACGCTGTTTGCGGAAAAAACGGAAAGAGACCACGTGACCGCCAACGTAGCCAACGACGCCGTTGCCGC
>JAHDCG010000103.1 GCA_020629965.1 Saprospiraceae bacterium
ATCTACCGTTTCCCACTACTATATTCCTCCCAAGTCTTCGTCGTATAATGCTCTTCCGCCGCGTATTTCAGCTCCGGCAAAAACTGCTCGGGCGTTTTGTAGCCGGGCGAAATCATAATGCGCTCCATTTTTTCATTCAGATAGACGATAGTCGGGTAACTGGTTTTTCCTTCCAGCAGCGAGTAAGCCAACATGTGAATGCCGTTTCTGCCGCCGGGTCTCCAGTTGAAAGTATTACCGTTCCAAACGATGTCTTCCTTTTGCTCCGCATCCAATTTTACGGGGTAAAAATTTGCTTCGATGTATTTGCGCACCTCCGGCACGGGAAAGGTTTTTTTGTCCATCACCTTACACCAGCCGCACCAGCCCGTATAGACATCCACGAAAATTTTGCGCGGTTCTTTTTCGTTAGCGGCCACGGCTTCTTCCCAAGTGTACCACTTCATTTCATCGGCGTCGGCGACCTCGGTTTTTTGTGAAACAGTGACAGCTTTGGTCTGTGCGTAGCCGTTAAATGCGCCGATTAAAAACACGGCAAGGACGGTAAATATTATCTTTTTCATTATTTGTATTTAGCTTTCAAAAACGGAATATATCGGTTAATCTCGGGTCAAAATTACAACCGGAAATAAGGAAAGGTCGGCTTTCGGTTTGGTTTAATACAAAATTAACTGAAAGGTTAATTTCGCGGCGGTCGGTTTAAGAGAACGCCCGGATATTGACAACTAAGGAAGATTTTTTATGTTTGCTTTACGACTGCCGCTGCGGCAATTTACAATTCCTTTTTTATGAAAAAAATCGTACTCGGCATTGCCGATTCTGCGGGCTTGCATTTAGCCAAAAACATCATGGATAAACTGTTGGAATACTCCGACCGCATTGAAGTCGTCGGAATCGTGCTGACCGATGCCGCCAAAAGAGGTTGGGAGACCGAGCGCGGCGGCAAAGATTACGAGAATTATCCTTTCGATTATTACGCCAAAAACAATTTTCTCGCGCCCTTTGCTTCGGGTTCGGCGCGTTACGATACCATGATTGTTTGCCCGTGCAGTCCCGGCATTTTAGGTAAAATCAACGCCGGCGTCAGTGATGACCTGCTGACCCGCGCCGCCGATGTGATTTTTAAAGAAAGAAGAAAATTAATTATCGTCCCGAATTTCGCCCCCTATTCGATTATTCATTTGAAAAATATGACGGGCATTACGGAAGCGGGCGGCATTATTTGCCCGGCGACGGCGGGCGGCGCGGCCGAGGATGTGATGCGCTTGGTTTTTGAGGAGTGAAAAGAGTAGAGACGCGGGACAACGCGTCTAAGGTAACACAGGCAATTTTTTAAACGGATTTTATGCTTGAGAAATACTGTTGATTGAATTTCACGACACGCTCCGGGGAAGACGTCGCAGTGCAACGTCTCTACGGAAGTGCTTGCTTTTGGAGAGATTGGTTTACACAAATTTACTGCTCGGTCTCGCCGGAAACGCGTTCTCCAACGTCTCTACAAAACCGGGAAATTGAATACTCCCCTAAAAGTGCCGCCGACTTACCTCTCAAGGCACAAGGCACTTCAGCCCGGCTTGCCTCTCATGGTGCGCGAGTGCCGAACCGGGAAAAAACCGCTCAAACAACCTAAAACAAATATCCCAACATAAAAGTCACCCGCTCATCCTCCCGACTTCTGAAATAGCTCAAATTTAAAATCACCGCATTCACCGGACTCAGCCACAGACCGCCGCCGTAGCCGTAGTGCCACAGTTCCGAGTCGTCGTCATCTTCCCACACGCGCCCGTAGTCGAAACCGCCGAGAATACCGTAACTGAACGGGATGAAATTATTCTGCGAAGTACCCAAACGCAGCCGCAAATCCGTGTTCTGATAAAAGGCACTGTTGCCCGTAAAGCGGTCGCGGCGATGACCGCGCAGGTTGTCGTTGCCGCCCAAAGTCACGCCTTGATAAAAATAATAATCACCCAAATTTTGTGACCAACCGACCTTGCTCGCCAAGACCAAACGGCGCGGTTCGCCCCAACCGTTGTAGAATGTCAGCGAGGTGCCGAGGTTGGCATAGGTGCGTTTGGTGTTACTGACATCGGTGCGTACATTGGCATTGGCTCTGAATTTTAAGCCGTTTTCGGGGTTCAGTGCCGAGTCCACAAAGTCGAAAACCAACTCGCCGCCGAGACCCGCAAAGTAGTTGCGGTCGAAAACTTCCGGATCCACATCGACCTCACCCGTACCGATAAAACGACCGGCGGTGCGTTCGATTTCAATCGACTCGGCAATTAAACCGAAGGCAAAATAATTTTTCGCAAAAAACTCGTTTTTCAACTGCGGCATGACGGAAATCTTGCTCATCCGCGTGCGGTGGTAGTCCAATTCGTTTTCACCGAAATCACTCGGAATGATGCGCTTTGTATCGTTGCCGAAGCCGAAATAATTGCGCTGAAACTGCGGACCGTACACCTCCGCTTCGAGCAGCAAATCCCATTGATTGTTAAAAATACTCTCGAAATCGCCGCGATAGCCGAAGCTGAAGGCATTGGTGGCAAAGAAATAGGAAGCGGAAAAAGACTGCAGGTTCGACTTGCGATAGGGGAAAGTATGAAAATCGACCTTTGCGCCCAAAGCCACGCCGTCGTCGGGATTAAAACCGGCAACCGCAAAAGGCACGACGTAGTTTTGGTACAGTTCGTCTTTGAAATAAATCAGCGAGTTTTGCAGCGTCAAAGAAGAGCGTTTGTCCTTCGTTTCGCCGTTGCCCTCGACGATGTTCGGCCCGAGATTATCGTGTACTATCGTCTTTTTGCCGAAGCCGCCTACTTTAGAATTATCCGTAAAAGTATCTTCCTCATAGCCGCCGATGAGGCGCACTTTAATGCCTTTTTTCGCCTCGCCTTCCACCCGAAAAAAGTCTTGATTGTCCAAGCCGAAAATGCGGATTTCTTCCGTGATTTCCGGGTCGAAAACCCGTTGGTAAAATTGCTCTTTTTGCTCGCCGCGCTTGTTTGATTTATAGCCCGTCACGGTCGTAAAGCCTTGTTCGCCACGCACTACAACAAATAAATCGCTGTTGTCCGAGCCGAGGATTTCCACGGTTTTGTTGGTCAATTCGTAGTATTTGCGGGCGTATTTCATCAGGTCGTCGCGGCGCGCCCGTAAGCCTGCGCGGATTTTGTCGGCTTCTTTGGCATAGATTTCCTTCGGCAAACGATTAACCGCCTCTTCAATCACTTCATCGGTCATATTCGCCTGAATTTCTTTCGCAATTTTTGACCAATCTTCCCACGTCAACTCATTTAAAAAGTTGTTGTCAAAACCGCGTGCCTGATATGTCAGCCACTTCATCCTATCAATATCGTCGTCAAAATTATGCGTAGCGCGCAGGAAAGGGTCGAGCAGTTTTCCGACCTGATAGGCGAAACCGTTCCAATTACTGAACGCCACATCGCGGTCGCGCGGTATCGGGTCGTAAAATTGAGTATCGTCGGTTTTCGTTTCAAAAAAGCGAAATTGGTCTAAGTGTCGGTCGAAGTCACCGATGAGAATATCCAACAGGCGATTGCGCAGTGCGAGCGGCTGATTGACCTTGATAAAACGGTCGTCTTCGTCGCGAATTTCTTCAAACAATTTGCGGTAACTGACATCCTTTTTGCCCGGTCCGAACACTCCTGTGTCCGCCCAGGTCTCGTCCACGCGCTCTTCCAACATGTAGAGTTGATTGCCGTATTTTTTGTTGAACCGCCCGAGTGCCTTTTGCTTCGGCAGGTAAAAAAGCTGCGGATTGGTGTGGTAAACGCCCGCTGCTTCCGCCAAAGGCGGCACCGCAAAAGCTCCGTAAGGATTGGCTCCCGTAAAGAAAAACTGCATCAGACGCTGCGAAAGCGGAAAATTTACCTTGTCCGGCAAGGAGCGCGAAGGGTCTTTTCGCAAGGCGCGGAGGTTGTACACACGCCCGTTTTGGTCTTTCATCCGCAGCGAAACCGTCTGCTTACCGCCGCCGGGTTTGATAATTTCCATGCCGCCGCCGAATTCGTTTAAGTCCAAAACCGGCGCATCGACTTCCGCAAAATACAAGTCGCTGTTAAACGTGCCGAAGACCGCTTTATTCAGATTTAAGCGCAGCGAGTCGGGATAAACCGAGGTGCGCACCGTTTTTTTGAGCGGCGCGTAAGTTATCGTGTCGGAGGGTATTTCGATGTCTTCGTTTTCTTCTTCAATGGCGGGCAATCCGTTTTTTACTTTTTTTCGATATACCAAATCGCCCGTTTCGCCGTCGGCGTTTGCTACAAAAAACTCCGTGTAAACCGAGCCGTCTTCATAGACCTTGAGCACCACGTGACCCATGCCCGAGGTGGTAAATTTTGCGCCGTCGCCCGCACGCGTAGCCGAACTTTTCGCCCCGCTGCCGCTCACAATGTAGCGTTGACTGCCGATTTCAAAATACTGCAAAGTGTGGTCGTGACCGCTCACAAAAATCAGGCTGTCGTGTCGCTCCGCAATACTGATAATACCGTCGGCAAGCGTCTTGTAGCGCGGGTGACTTTTGTCCGTATCCGTGCCGACCGAACTGCGCGTGGCATTGACCACCGTACCGATAATCGGCAGCGGAATCCATAAATTGTTCGTCGGTCTTTTAGCCGGAAAAATGTGGGAAAGGAAAGTATATTGCCCCCCGTGCGGGCCGTTGGTGTGCGGCGGGTGGTGCAGCGCGACGAGGATGTTTTTGCCTTTATGGTCGGTCACTTGGTCTTCAAAATAAGCCATAAACGCCTCGCGGCTGTTGACTTCGCAGCCGTCGTTGATGTCGGGCAGTTTGTCCCAATCTTCAATCCACCACTTGCTGTCGATGCAAATGACGACGAGGTCGTCGCTCAGTTCGACGGTCGTCGGGTCACCGCAACCCGCTTTCGGATAGACGATGCTGCTGTCGATGCCCATGTACTTACTGATGAAGCGGTCTTGTCGCTCCACACCTTTTATTTTGTCTTTTTGTCCCCAGTCGTGGTTGCCCATGATGATGACTGACTTACCTTTAAAATTGTCGCTTTTTAGTCCGTCGAGTTGCACGGCGAGGTCGTGTTCCGACTCGGCGCGGTCGGGCGCATTTTTTTTCGGTAAACCGGAAAAGTAGATATTGTCGCCCAAAATAATCGCCGAAGAGTTTTCGTCCGCCTTCGCCAATTCTTTGTTAAAAAAACGCACGGCGGGTGCAATGCCGCCCTCCGGACTTTCGCCCGCATCACCCAAAAGATAGACGGTATGTACCACTTCCAAGGTGTCGGGCAGCAGGTTATCCGTCGCCCAATCCTTTTCGGAAGGCACATAGTTATTGCCGTAGGTGGCGCAGGAGGAGATTAAAACGGAAAGCAGGAAAAGGGAAAACAGGTCGGTAAGTCTTAATTGCATTGTGGTTGATTTATGCCAAAAAATTCAACGTAAAACGCAAAGATGTAAGTTTTTGTTGATGATGTGAGATTTTATATTAAAGTGAATGCCCGACCACGAAAAGTACGAAAACTGTTTTTAATTTTTGTCTGCTCCTTACTGTCAGCTAAATGTCAAACTGTTGAAGACTTATTTTATTCGGCTTCTAACTGCATGGTGACGAAGGAATTAACCTCACCGGCGGGCGTTTCCGTCCATTCCATACTGTCCGCCTCTTTGTGCGAATTTTTGGTGCCGTCCTCAAATTTCACGTCAAAAACGAACTCATCTTCAATCGTTAAGGTGTATTCAGTGACTTTATTGAAGCCGGCATTCACCCGCTCCGAGGTCAAATCCCAAGCCCGCGTGCCTGTATATAAGGTGTCGTTGCGCGTGTAGTCAAATGTTACCGAGTCTGCGGTGAAAACAAAAGTTCCCAAGTCGCCCGTTTCTTCGACCGACTCATCGGCGTTGAAAGAGGTTTCGGTAAAAGTGCCGTAGAAAGATTCGACGAAAGTCAATTTCCATGCCCCTCTGACCGACCGCTCGGCGTGCACGATGTCTTTGGTGCAGGAGGGGAGGAGAGCGACTAAAACGAGGAGAAGAAATGCTGTATTGATTCTCATAATTTTAAATTTAATTTTCACAAAGTTACGATTTACCCCGCTGCCCCATCCTCACAACTCCCCAACCCTCAACCTCTTATTCTCCGCCAAATCGCTTTCCTCTTCCAAAGCAGCAAAAGCAAAACAATTACCACCGGCCACAGATAAATCAGCCCCAAGACCATGCCCTGCAAAATTTCCCAACCGCCGACGAAACCCTCTTTTACCTTTGTCAAAAAGCCCTTTTCGTAAACGTCCGGCTCGGCGACGTATTCTGTCTTTTGGTAAATATTTAAACGCAAAGTGCTCATGCCGATTTGATTTTTCAGATAACGCAGACGACCTTCGCGTGCTTCGATTTCTTCCGTCAGTCCGCGAATTTGTTCTTCCGCCAACAGCACGTCCCGGACGGTTTTGGCTTGCTCGCGCAAAATTTTCAAGTAGCGTTCGCGCACCGCTTTTTTGGTAGCGAGGCGGGTTTCGATGTCTAAATATTCTTCGGTTACATCGGTCGCCGAAATGCGGCTGTGATTAACGAAAAGTGCTTGATTTTCAAGGGCTTGTAACAGCGTGTCCAATTTATCCGCCGGCACGCGTATCAGTAAATTGTTGTCGATAGAGTAGCGATTGTTTTGCAGGTTTGTTTCGGAAATATAGCCCGCGAGACCTTTGACAATGCGTTCCGTTAGTGTCGTGAAATCCTTGACATTTTCGACCTGCATCCGTACCTCCGCGTTCCTGATGATTTTGCGCTCAGTGGGCATTTCGGGGTTTGATGCGCCGTCGGAGTCGGCAGATTCTTCGTATTCCAATGAAGCGGCAGCGGTCGGTTCGGAAAATGATTTTGAGTATTCGTTGCCTTGGCAGGAGAGGAGGCAAAGGAGGAAAAGGAAGAGTAAATTTTTCATAAGGTTGTCTATTTTTTTTGCAGAAAGGGAAAAGATACGAGGTACTTCGGGTTCTGAAAATCAGGTATTATCTGAATTTTAGCTTCATTTCGCTCGGCAAAGTACCCCGTACCTTACAGAAGAAATTTATGTAAATCCGGCAAAATCCTTGAAATCCGTGTTCCCGGTTAAGACTAAAAACCAAGAATTTCGGCGCGTCGCCAAGGTTAATCCGTTGCCGGTGCAAAAACAGTAACCCCCTCTCACCTATCTAAGACTAAAAAAGCAAGAATTTCGGCGCACCGCCAATGTTAATCCGTTGTTAATGCAAAAAGTGCCCGCCGCTCTTTACTCTCTACTCACCGCTCTCCGCTATCTTTGCCGCAAAAAATACGCATGACCAAACACCGGCATTTCATCTTTTTCAAACCCGTAGATACCATTTCTCAATTCATCAACACCAAACGTCGCAAGAAAATCGTGTTGGGGGATTTTTACGACTTTCCGGAAGGCACCATGGCAATCGGTCGGCTCGACGTAGCTTCCGAAGGTCTGCTTTTTCTCACCACCGACGGCAAAATGAGTCACAAAGTGCGCAGCAAAAAAGTGGAAAAAGAATATTACGTGCAGGTGGACGGACTGCCCGATGCCGCCGCGATAGAAAAATTGCAAAGAGGAGTTTGGATTACGCACCAAAAAGAGCAATATCTGACTTTGCCCTGTCGAGCGGAATTGTTGGAGGAAGAGCCGACTCTCCCGCCGCGCGGCAGAAAAATCAGGGATGCGCGACACGGGCCGACTTCATGGCTTTCAATCACCATTACCGAGGGCAAAAACCGACAAGTGCGCAAAATGACGGCGGCGGTGGGTCATGCGACGCTGCGCTTGGTGCGGGTACGCATCGGGGAAATTCGCTTGGGAGATATGGAGAAAGGAGAGGTGCGAGAGGTGGCGGACTTTGGGGAGTTGCCTGCGTGATAGGATAGATTCTCCCGACTGAAGTACGGGACGGGGACTGATTTAGCGGATGAGGCGGATTGAAGCGGATTTTTCTTTTTGTGATACGATAGATTCGCTGATTTAGCGGATGATGCGGATTGAAGCGGATTTTTCTCTTTTCCTTTTGAATTTTTCTGAATTTTGAGCTGACAGTATAATTAAAAAATCCGCTAAATCCGCCCAATCCGCGATTCTCCTATAAACAACACAAGCAACGTTCCCACCTTTTACCCCAAAACGACCCGGATTTCTTTCCGCTTCTCAAATTCCTTCCTTTTTTCTCAAATAAGCCGCTCCAATCTCTCTTTCTTGACCGAATTTCAAACCCGCTCCCCAAAATTTCCCTTTCCTACCACTTTTTCACACCCGTCTTTTTCCTCCCTATTCACCGTCAAAAATATTCAGTATCAACATATCACGAACACCTAAAGAGAAAATACCGCTATGCTTAATCAATTTTAAACAAAATCCTTACAAATAAAAGTTATTCATATTATGTTGATAAATATGTGAATAACATTTTGAAAAATATGTGGTAAAAGGTGGTAATCTGTGGTGAAATGTCCTACTTTTGTGTCAGCGAGGGGGAGAAATGCCCCGTCGTGTCGAATTATGAAATTTTATATAGGCACATATAATGTAAAAGTTGACAATAAGGGTCGCCTGCGGTTGCCGAGTAAGCTCTTGGAGCAAATCGACGACGGAGGAACGCAGTTGACCTTGTATATCGCGCGCGGAGTCGGAAAGTGTTTGGCACTGTTTACCGAAGACGAATGGGAACGGACGACAAACAAACATGAGAAACTTGATTTAAACGTCGTTACCAATCTGATAATGGTCCGGACTTTCCACCGCTGTGCGTCAAAAGTCGAACCCGACAGTGCCGACCGTATTTCGCTCAACCCGATGCAGTTGCAAACGGCCGAAATCGACGACGAGGTCGTCATTCACACGTATATGAACCGCATCGAAATTTGGGCGAAAGATAAATTCATGAACAACGAAAATTTACTCGCGGATGATTTCGGTTTGATACAACAGGCCGCATTAACGAAGACCAAAACCGATGAGTGAATACCATAATCCCGTATTGGCGCAAGAGTCAATCGATGCTTTGAAAATCAAAAAGGACGGCATCTACGTCGATGCGACCTTCGGCGGCGGCGGTCACAGTAAGCTGATACTCAACGTCTTGGGCGCAGAGGGGAAGCTGCACGGCTTTGACCAAGACGCGGACGCACTGCGCAACGTGCCCGACGACGAACGCTTCACGCTGAACCACCACAATTTTCGTTTCCTGAAACGCTTTATGCGCTATCACGGCATCGAAAAAGTGGACGGCATCTTGGCGGATTTGGGGGTCAGCTCGCACCAATTCAACGAAGCCGAACGCGGTTTTTCGTACCGCTTCGACGCGGACTTGGATATGCGGATGAACCAACGGCAAGCCAAAAACGCCGCCGATATTCTGAACGAATACGAGGCGGAAGATTTGCAAAACGTGTTTAGTCGCTACGGCGAAATTCGTAATTCGCGCACGCTCGCCGAGGCGATTGTCGAAAACCGAAAGTTCAAGAAAATTAAAACTATCAATGATTTTCTCGAATTGCTCGGTCCGCTCGTCAGAGGAAAACGCAATCAGTATTTGGCGCAGGTTTTTCAAGCCTTGCGTATCGAAGTCAACGACGAGGTCGGCGTTTTGGAAGATTTTCTGCAACAAGCCCGTGATATTTTGGCTCCCGGCGGCAGATTAGTCGTCATCAGTTACCACAGTTTGGAAGACCGCTTGGTCAAAAACTTACTGAAAACGGGTAACCTCGCAGGCGAAGTTATTAAAGACGATTTCGGTCGCATCGAAAGACCTTTTAAAGCGATTACGCGCAAGCCGATTGTGCCGAGTGAGGAGGAAATTGCGGAGAATTCAAGAGCAAGGAGTGCGAAGATGCGGGTGGGGGAGTTAGTTGGTGGTTGATAGTTGGTGGTTGATGGATGGCAAGGGGTATTTTCGTAAAGCAGTCAAAGAAATTTGAGGAGAGTGTTTTTTGTGGAGGTTTTAAAGAAAGTAAAGTTATTAAAGGCAGTAATTTTTTACGGTTATAAAGTTTTAGATGAAATCAGCGTATATCATAAGAAATCTTAAAAATCAGCGTAAAAAACCAAAGCCACACAAGAATAAAGCAAGTTAAAACAAAGGTTGAGCAAAGGGGAAGTTTTTATTCAAAACTGCTCTAAAGCAAAAGTGGAAAGCAGTCCAACAACTACCAACCAACAACCAACAGACGGTGGCTAAAAAATCCTTTCAAAATTACACTTCTCTCGGCAGTGCGAGTGCAAAGCTCGTCTTAGAAAACCTGCCGTTTGTGTTATTCCTCGGATTTTTGGCGATTATTTACATCGCAAACGCACACTACGCCGAAGGTCAGGTACGCGAAATACAGACCATGAAAAACGAAGTGCGCGAACTTAAACGCGAGTACAATTCACTTAAAGCCGAATTGATGTTTAAGTCTCGACACTCCGAAGTCGAGCGCAAAGTAAGAGACCAAGGGCTACACGTCATCCGTGACCGCCCGCTCAAAATCACTTTGGACAACGAGTAACACAACACAAACTACTACAACAAGAAAAAACAAAATCTCGTGTATCCGGTGCGCGCAAGCGCACCCGGTACACCCGCTTATTTAACGCAAAAAATTAAAAACAGCGCACAACAGAGACGCACAACGGGCAACCGACAACGGTCAACCAAAATATGGCAACAAAAATCAAAAATGAAGTCCTCATTCGGGCGTACATCTTGTGCGGGATTGTCTGTATGATTGCCGTTGCTATTTTCGGAAAAGTCGTCTATATCAGTCTGTTTGAAGGACAAAAATGGCGCGCCGAAAGCGAGAAAAAATACATCGAGCAGGTAGAAATCGAAGCCGACCGGGGTAATATCTTGGCGCGTGACGGCAGTCTGTTGGCTACCTCGCTGCCGTTCTTTGACATACATTTCGACCCCGCTTCGGATGCTTTGAGCGATAAGGTTTTCTACGAAAACATCGACAGTTTGGCGGTGTGTATCGCTAATTTTATCAACGACCCCGACCGCACCGTGGGCGGCTACCGTGATTATCTCATCGAGATGCGGCGCACGCGAAAAAATCGGCACATTTTGATAAAACGCAACGCGACTTTTGAAGAAAAGCAGCGGATTTGTGAGTTTCCGATTTTTAATCGCGGACAATTTAAAGGCGGTTTGAAACTGATGCCGAAATTTCGGCGCAATCGCCCGTTCGGCATTTTGGCGTACCGCACCATCGGTTACACGCGTGACCGTGACAGTCTGAAAGTGGGCTTGGAAGGCAGATTTAACGATGTCTTGGCGGGGGAGTCGGGGCTGCAATTGATGTTTAATGCGCCGGGCGACGTGCTTATTCCCGTGAATGATTTGGCGGAAATCGAACCCAAAATCGGCGATGATATTCAGACGACCATCGACGTGGACATTCAAGACATTACCAACAAAGCCGTTTATCGTGCGATGTTGAACTCTCAGGCAAAGTGGGGCGTGGCAATCGTCATGGAGGTCGAAACGGGTGCGATACGCGCTATCAGTAATCTTTCGTTGACAAAAAAAGGAGAAATTTGGGAGACGTATAATCATGCGGTCGGTACAGGCATTGAGCCGGGGTCGGTTTTTAAGATCGCCTCGATGATGTCGCTGCTCGAAGACGGCGCGGTGAAACTGACCGACGAAATCGACTTAGAGCAGGGTAAAACGACTTTCTACGACGAGGAAATGCTCGACGCCTCGCCGCACATGCTCGATACGACGACGGTAGAACACGCATTTGAAATTTCGTCAAACGTCGGTATCGCCAAACTCGTACAGGAGCACTACGGCGAGACAAAACGCGCCGGAAAATTTATTCAAAATTTGAAAAATTTTCACCTCAACTACCCGACAGGTATCGAAATCGACGGCGAGGCGGCACCGTACATCAAGCCCGCTTACAGCGAAGAGGACGATTGGTCGGGCACGACGCTGCCGTGGATGTCCATCGGCTACGAAGTATCGCTGACCCCCTTGCAGCAGTTGACTTTTTACAATGCTATTGCCAATGACGGGCAGTTGATGAAGCCTTACTTGGTGGAAGAAATACAGCAGTACGGAGAGAAAATCAAACGCTTTCCGCCGACGGTGATTAAGCGAAAAATTGCGAAGCCGTCCACCATAAAAACCGCGCAATATTTGCTCAAACAAGTAGTGGAAGAAGGCACGGCAAAAAGCATGAAATCGGATTTGTACACCTTTGCCGGCAAGACGGGAACGGCACAGTTCGATTATAAAAAACTGAAAGATACGCGCTCGGTCGGCGGCTATCAGTCGAGTTTTGCGGGTTATTTTCCCGCCGAAAACCCGAAGTATTCCATTATCGTGGTCATCAACAAACCGCAGGGGCAATACTACGGCAGCAAAGTCGCACTTCCCGTTTTTCGGGAAATCGCGGACAACATTTTTGCGACGAAAGCAGAAGTGCATCCGTCGATAAATTTGAACCAAAAACCGCAGTTGGCGCAGCGCAATTTGCCCGACCGCAATGTGGGCGAAAAGCAGGATTTGCAAAAGGTATTGGCGAGTTTGGAACTGCCCTACGAAACGCAAACCAAAGCCGATTTTGCCGCAATCATTGCGACGAAAACGGATAGTTTGAAAATTCGCCGCCGCAACATGAGCAACAAAACGGTGCCGAATGTAGTCGGAATGGGTTTGCGGGACGCGCTGTATTTGTTAGAGAACCGAGGCTTGGATGTGGAAGTGAAGGGCTACGGAAAGGTGGTTTTGCAAAGTATTAAGCCGGGGACGCGGGTAAGGGGGCAAAATATTAAGGTAACGTTGCGGTAGCGGTAAAGGTGTCTGACACTTGACCCGAGCAAGAGGCTGAAAATCAAAGGATTAACCGTCTCATTTACGAGCGAGTAGTGTCTGACACCTGTTGTTAATTTTTATGAAAGCAAGAAAAAGGTGTCAGACACTACCCGTTACTAAAATTCGGTTTTAAAAAACTGAAATTGCGGTTTTCGCACTAAGAAAAGTGTCAGACACCCGCACGAAAGGTGTCTGACACTTTGCCCGAGCAAGAGGCTGAAAATCAAAGGATTAACCGTCTCATTTACGAGCGAGTAGTGTCTGACACCTGTTGTTAATTTTTATGAAAGCAAGAAAAAGGTGTCAGACACTACCCGTTACTAAAATTCGGTTTTAAAAAACTGAAATTGCGGTTTTCGCACTAAGAAAAGTGTCAGACACCCGCACGAAAGAATAATGAACATAATCACAGGATTTTCTCGACATCCACACTATGAAAGTCGAGGCACTATGAATCACTATTTTTTTCTTTGAAACACTAACACTTTTTTTATTTTTTGAAATCGTTGCGCTCATTTTTTCACACACAGCAACGAACACAGCGCAGCTACTACACACATTAAATCCGTTCCGGCAGATGCTTTGTATATATAAAGTGTCGAGAATCAAAGACTTGAGGGAGTTTTTGAGGACTTTTTAAGAACGCGTTTAAAACAATCAGGACTGCGTGAGAAGATTAACGAACATACTTTTAAACATCCGCCCGCAGGAGACTGCGGGCAGCCTGTCCCGAACGGTCAACAAGATTGAATTTGACAGCCGCAAGGTTGAAAAAGACGATATTTTTGTTGCCGTTCGAGGCACACAGGCAGACGGACACGCGTACATCCCGACGGCAATCGCCAAAGGTGCAAGCGTAATCGTTTGTGAGAAAACACCCCGAGATAAAGCGCAAAATGTGACTTATATACAAGTCGAAAACAGCGCAAAAACCTTGGGCGCGCTCGCCGCAAATTATTACGAACATCCTTCCCGAGATTTACAACTCGTCGGCGTCACCGGTACCAACGGCAAGACGACCACCGTCACACTACTATACGATTTATTCACGGATTTGGGCTACAAAGTCGGTCTCATTTCCACGATTGAAAATAAAATCGGCAAGACCGTTATCCCGTCCACACACACGACGCCGGACGCGGTCAGTTTGCAAAAGTTGCTTGCCGAAATGGTCGCTGCCGGCTGCAGTTACGCCTTTATGGAGGTCAGCAGCCACGCCGTACACCAAGAGCGCATCGCGGGTCTGACCTTTGCGGGCGCGGTGTTCAGCAACATCAGCCACGACCATTTGGACTATCACAAAACCTTCCGCGATTATATCGATGCGAAGAAAATGTTCTTTGACAATTTACCGAAAAGTGCTTTTGCCCTGACCAACGTCGATGACAAACGCGGCATGGTCATGTTACAAAATACCCGAGCGACCAAGTACACGTACAGCCTGCAACGCATCGCGGATTTTAAAGCGAAAATCCTCGAAAATACGCTCGCCGGACTGCACCTCGACCTCGACGGCACGGAATTTTTCGGGCGACTCATCGGCAAGTTTAATGCTTACAATTTGCTTGCCTGCTATGCCGTTGCCCGCTTGTTGGAGCAGGAAAAAACGGAAGTCATGGCGGCTTTATCGAATTTAAAATCCGCCGCCGGCCGCTTCGATTACCTGACCGACCCGCGTCGCAATCTCATCGGCATCGTCGATTATGCACACACCCCCGACGCTCTCGCAAAGGTGTTGCAAACTATCAATCAACTCCGCGTCGGCGAAGGCAAAATCATCACCGTAGTCGGCTGCGGCGGCGACCGCGATAAGAACAAACGCCCGAAAATGGCTAAAATCGCTTGCGACAACAGCCAACAAGTTATCCTGACCAACGACAACCCCCGCACCGAAGACCCGCAGCAAATCCTGCGCGACATGGAAGCGGGCATTCCGCCCTACGCGACGCAAAAGGTGCTGACTATCGCCGACCGCGCGCAAGCGATTAAAACGGCGGTTCGACTTGCCGTGAAAAACGATATTATCTTAGTGGCGGGAAAGGGACACGAAACGTATCAGGAGGTGAACGGGGTGCGGTTGGATTTTGATGATAAGGAGATTTTGAGAAATCTTTTTAGCGAAGAGTAGCGAGTAAAGAGTAGAGAAAAAATCCGCTTTAATCCGCATCGTCCGCTAAATCCGCTTATCCGTCAAGTCACACACGGGCGCAAAAATATCATTCTCATTTAATGCAGTAAGCAGTTGAAATTTCAACGGAGAAAAATTGACTGTTTACTGCCTTTTAAGAGGCAAAAAACGACACGCAAAACCACGATACAATACGAATAACGACTTGAACCCTCGTACATCGTACATCGCAAATCGTACATCGACATGCTTTATCATTTATTTAATTACCTCGAAAGAACCTACGGTACCTCCGGCGCACAAATATGGCAATTTATCAGCTTTCGTGCCGGTGTTGCTATCGTTATCAGTCTGATAATCAGTATGTTATTCGGCGGAAAAATCATTAAGTACCTCAAGCGGCAGCAAGTCGGAGAGACGGTGCGCGACTTAGGATTAGCGGGGCAAAAGCAAAAAGAAGGTACGCCGACGATGGGCGGACTTATTATCATCACGGCGATAATCGTACCCTGTTTGTTGGTGGCGGATTTAACGAATGTTTATATTCGGACGCTGCTGATTTCGACGGTGGTCATGGGCTGTATCGGTTTTACGGATGATTATATCAAGGTTTTTCGAAAGAATAAAAAAGGGCTGAGCGGTAAGTTTAAAGTGGCGGGACAGGTGATGTTGGGTTTGATAGTTGGTTTGACAATGATGTTTTCGGAAGGCGTGGTCGTCAGAATGGAACTCGACGAGGCAAAAGCGGATAACTACGAAATCATCAGCACGCGCACAATCGACAACATTGACGGCAGGGCGGCGGAAACTTACGCCCGCGTCAAGACGACGATGACGAATATTCCTTTTTTGAAAAGTCACCGTTTGGATTACAGTCGTTTGCTGTGGTTTTTGGGCGATAATGCGTACAAATGGGGTTGGATAATTTTTCTGCCCTTTACCGTTTTTGTCATCACGGCAATTAGTAATGCCGCGAATTTGACGGACGGAATCGACGGACTCGCTACGGGAGTCAGCGCGATAATCGGGGTGACTTTAGGCATTTTGGCTTACGTGTCGGGTAACGTGATTGCTGCCGATTATCTCAACATTATGTACCTCCCGAATGCGGGAGAAACGGTGATTTTCGTCGCCTGTTTCATCGGTGCCTGCATCGGTTTTTTGTGGTACAACAGCTACCCGGCGCAGATTTTTATGGGCGATACGGGCAGCTTGACCCTCGGCGGCATTATCGCGGCATTGGCACTTTTAATCCGCATGGAACTGCTGCTGCCGATACTCTGCGGCATTTTCGTCGCGGAAAATCTGTCGGTCGTGCTGCAAGTCGGATATTTCAAATACACGAAAAAAAAATACGGCGAAGGCAGACGCATTTTTAAAATGTCGCCGCTGCATCATCATTATCAAAAGTTGTTGATGCCGGAGCCGAAAATCGTGACGCGCTTTTGGATTGTGGGCATTTTGTTGGCGGTGGTGACGATTTTGACGTTGAAGATTAGGTGATTTTTAGCGGAGAGTTGAGAGTGAAGAGTGGCGAGTTTTGCCGGTGGATAATTTTTACGAAACGAGTTTTAATGAATTCAAAAATCATCATTGTAGCGGGGGCGAACGGGTCGGGGAAAACGACTTTTGCCGTGCCGTTTACGCAGGAAAAAGGGTATCCTTTTTTGAATGCGGATGAAATTGCGAAGGAATTGACGGCGCGGGGAGAAAAAAATGCGATGCTGAAAGCAGGTCGTATATTTTTTAAGAATTTGGAAGAGTGGTTGGCGGCGAAAAAGAGTTTTGTGGCGGAAACAACGCTGTCGGGGACTTACATCAATAAGGTTGCACAACGGGCAAAAGCGAAGGGATATGATGTGCAGCTCATCTATATCTTTTTGGAAAACGAAAACATTTGTGTGAACGGGTGAAAAGTCGCGTAAAGAAGGGCGGTCACGATGTGCCGGTCGAAGATATTAAGCGGCGATATTTTAGGAGTAAGCGGAATTTTTGGGAGAATTTTAGAGAACTTGCGGATGAGTGGAAACTCATATTCAACGGCGAAAATTCTTTTGAAATAACAGCGTCGGCAAAGGATAAAGAGGTAAAGATTTACAATCAAAGTTTGATAGAACTTTTTCACGTAAATTACTGATAATGAAAGAAATAAAGAAAATAACGGACAAAGAATGGTTGGCTTCTGATTTGGAAGTTATCACTATCGGTAACGAAGCCGTCCGCAAAGCGAAAGAAGAAAATCGAAAGCACGGACTACCCGAAGTTTTTGTTAAGGCGGGGAAGTTGTATTATTTAATGCCGAACGGTGAGGTGACGGATGTGCGTCCTGAAATTTTGAAGTAAGGAAAATATGAACCCCCAAAAATACAAAATATATCTCGATTTTGACGGCACGGTAGTCGAACACGAATATCCGCGCATCGGGAAATATAATGCGGGGGCTTTTGCTGTCATCGCAAAATTACAAGCGGCGGGTCACGAAATTATTCTCAATACTTACCGTGTGGACTGTTACGACGGCACGCTGAAAAAGGCGATAATTTATTTGAACCGGGCGGAAGAAATCGACCTGATTACGAAAGTAGAAAAGAAAAAAATCGAGCCGCAGCCGTGGAATTGGACAAATTTTCACCGCACGCAGACTGTTTACGTCGATGATATTTGTCCGGGTATTCCGCTGAAATTTTCGCCGACGGCACAGTATGATATGGTGGATTGGGAGAAGATAGATGCGGAATTTTTGCGAGAAAGAATTTATTGAAAAGCGGATTTATGCAAAAAACTATCATCCTCGGCGCAGCCGAATCCGGTCTCGGCGCCGCCCTCTTAGCCCGACAACTCGGACACGAAGTTTTCGTCTCCGACTACGGAAAAATCAAGGCGGCGTACAAAGCGGAATTGGAAGAAAACGACCTGCCGTATGAGGAAGGCGGGCACAGCGAGGCGAAAATATTGGCGGCGGATGAGGTGGTGAAAAGTCCGGGCATACCCGATACCGCGCCGATTATACTTGCGCTGCGGGAGAAAGGCGTGCCGGTGATTTCGGAAATTGAATTTGCGGCGCGACATACAACGGCGAAAATTATCGCAATTACGGGCAGCAACGGAAAGACGACGACGACTAACTTAACGCATCATCTTTTGCACTCCGGCGGGCTGAAAGCAGTCAAAGCCGGGAATGTCGGAAAGTCGTTTGCCCGGTCGATTTTTGAAAAGGAGGAGGCGGATTTTTACGTTTTGGAGTTGAGTAGTTTTCAGCTCGACGGTATTGTGAAATTTCGTCCGCATACGGCGATTTTGTTGAATATCACGCCCGACCATTTAGACCGCTACGATTACGAAATGCGTAATTATGCGCGGTCGAAGTTCAGAATTGCGATGAACCAAACGCCGGCGGATTTGCTGATTTTGAATTACGATTTGGGGGTAAATAATGCGGAATTGGGGATTGAAGACGAGGAGTTAGACCGCTTGGAAGCAAGGAGAGTTTATGTAAAAATGAACTTCGCGGCGACGGATGAAATTACGGTCGCTGACCATACTTTCGACCTGAGCCAAACGGATTTACGCGGCCCGCATAATCGCTTTAATGCGGAATGCGCCGTGCGAGTCGCTTTGCATTCGGGATTGAGTCCGGAAGTCATTCAAGCCGGTTTGGAAACCTTCAAAAACGACCCGCACCGCTTGGAATACGTGGCGACAATCGACGGTATCGACTACATCAACGACAGCAAAGCAACGAACGTGGACAGCACTTTTTACGCTTTGCAGGCGATGCAAAAACCGGTCGTCCTCATTGCCGGAGGCACGGACAAAGGCAACGACTACGAGCCGCTGACAACCTTGGCGGAAGAAAAAATAAAGGCGCTGATTTGTTTGGGCATCGACAACGAAAAGCTGATTGAATTTTTCAGTCCGATTGTCAAAATTATTGAAGAAACACAAAGTGCGGAGGAAGCAGTGGCAAGAGCAAAAATTTACGCGGAAGCGGGTGATGTGGTACTGTTGAGTCCGGCTTGTGCGAGTTTTGATTTGTTTAGGAATTATAAGGAGAGGGGGGAGTTGTTCAAAAAAGCAGTTTTGAGGAGAGAGGGGAGAGGGGAGAGGGGAGAGGAGTAGAGTCTTCGCTTTGGGTTATTGCGAGAGCGGAAATTTAATTTTCTCTCATAACGTATGAATTTTAGAAATTAACCGGGAGCGGTAGAAGGCACGGCAAGCAATCCGAAACAGAGTGCGACCCGTCAACCGTCAACCGACAACCGTCAACCGAAAAATGGGATTAGGAGCAAGAATATACACGGAATTACGCGGCGACCGGGTCATTTGGATGATTGTGGCGGTGTTGGCGATGTTCAGTATTTTGAGCGTTTACAGCGCGACGGGGTCGTTGGCTTACAAGATGGCGGGCGGCGATACGGAGGCGTATTTGTTGAAGCATACCGTGATTTTAGGCTTCGGTTTGGTGCTGATGTATTTTGCGTATTTGACGCATTATGCGAAGTTTAAAAACATCGCGCCGTGGCTGATGCTGACGACAATTCCGTTGTTGGTTTTTACCATTGCCATGGGACCGGAACTCAACGGGGCGCGGCGTTGGATACAGATTCCTTACGTGGGTATTACGTTTCAGACCTCGGATTTGGCGAAGTTGGCGTTGATACTTTTTGTGGCGCGCGAAATCACGAAGCACAAGGACTACATCGAGAGTTTTGAAAAGGCATTTATGCCGATAATCGTACCGATATTGATGGTGGTAGCTCTGATTGCACCTTCGGATTTGAGTACGGCATTGCTGCTCTTTTTTACCTGTCTGACGATGATGTTTGTCGGGCGTATCGATTGGAAATACATTGCTTTGACGCTCATTTTGGGCATCATGGTCTTTGCGATGCTGATAATTATCGGTGAGTTTGCGCCCGATTTTGTGCGGGTCGATACGTGGGTGAGTCGCATTCGTGAGTTTTTGGGGGCGGACAGCAACGAAATCGGCTATCAGGTGCAGCACTCGATGATGGCGATTGCCAACGGCGATATCGTCGGTGTCGGACCGGGCAACAGCGTGATGCGCAACTATTTACCCGCGCCGTATTCCGATTTTATTTACTCGACGATTACGGAAGAATACGGACTGATGGGTGCGTTTATCATCTTGAGTATGTACGTGTTGCTGTTTTTTCGCGGAGTCAGATTAGTGACGAAAAGCGATAAATCTTTCGGCAGTATGGCGGCTTTGGGCATCACGATGATTTTGGTTTTTCAGGCTTTGGCGAATATGGCGGTGAGCGTGGATTTGGTGCCGGTGACGGGGCTGACGCTGCCGTTGGTGAGTATGGGCGGTACGAGTATTTTGTTTACCTGCATCTCGTTCGGCATCATTTTGAGTGTGAGTAAATTTGTGGAAACGGAGGTGGATGCGAATCAGGCGATAGTGGAAGCGGCGACGGAAAATTTGCCGGCGCAGACGGGTGGGGGGAACAAGCGGAAAGGAAAATAGTCAGACAAGGTTAGAGGTTTAGACTTTGAGAAGCAGACAGGATGACAGGATTTTTAGGATTTTCTGTTTTGGCTTGCATCTTTGATTTTGGTATTAATTTGAAAAAACAGGACTGAATGGTTTAGAAAGAATTTACTGTTCAGTTTACAATTTTCAGTCAGGAAAAGGAGGAGTAAAAAACAAAATAATCCTAAAATCCTGTCCGAAAAAAATTTAAATTCGGTATCGGATTTTCTTCCCGTCTCGGGGTTTGGGGGTTGTGCATGTCGAATGTATAAACTCAAACAAACATGAGAAAATTAAGAGTCATTATTTCCGGAGGCGGTACGGGCGGGCACGTTTTTCCCGCGATTGCGATAGCCGATGCGATTAAGAAAAAACAACCCGACACCGAGTTTTTATTCGTCGGTGCCAACGGCAAAATCGAGATGGAAAAAGTCCCGAAAGCGGGGTATAAAATCGAGGGATTAAACATCAGCGGTTTTCATCGAAAAAATATGTGGCGTAATGTCACCTTCGGTTTTAAGTTGCTGCAAAGTCTGTGGCGTGCGCGTAAAATAGTTAAGCGTTTTCAGCCGGATGTGGTGGTCGGTGTCGGCGGCTACGCAAGCGGTCCGACGTTGAAAACGGCGACGCGGCAGGGCATTCCCGCTTTATTGCAGGAGCAAAACAGCTACGCCGGCGTGACGAATAAACTGTTGGCGAAAGATGCCAAACGAATTTGTGTCGCTTACAAAGGCATGGAAAAGTTTTTTCCCGCCGATAAAATCCGCCTGACGGGTAATCCGGTACGCGCCGAAATTCGGCAAATGACGGCAACGCGCGCGGAAGGTTTGGCGCACTTCGGTCTCGACCCGCAGAAACAGACCATTGTCGTCACCGGCGGCAGTCTGGGTGCCAAAAGCATCAACGAGGCGATGGCGGCGAATGCGGATTTGATACGACAAAACAGTCAAATTCAGGTCTTGTGGCAGGCGGGTAAGTTGTATATAGATGAGTTTTCAAAGAGCGAAACGGCGCTGTGCGAAAACGTAAAAATCAATCAGTTCATTGATAGGATGGATTTAGCCTACGCGGCTGCGGATGTGGTCATCGGTAGGGCGGGCGCACTGACTATCAGCGAGTTATGCTTGGTCGGTAAGCCGGTGGTTTTGATTCCTTCGCCGAATGTGGCGGAAGACCACCAAACTAAGAATGCGATGGCTTTGGTACGGGAGAAGGCGGCGGTTTTGGTTAAGGATAGTGAGGCGAAGGAGTTGATTATGAAGAAGGCTTTGGAGATTTTGTGGGAGAAGGACTGGGGGGCGGAGTTGAGTCGGAATATTTTGGCGATGGGGAAAGGTGATGCGGCGGAGGAGATAGCGGAGGAGGTGTTGGGGCTTGTTTGACT
>JAHDCG010000008.1:0-59202 GCA_020629965.1 Saprospiraceae bacterium
AATACGGCTACATCTTCTTCTAATTCTTCGAAAGTATGATTTGTCAACATTGTTAACTATTTTAAATTTTTCAGTGTCTCTTGCACGGCATCAAAGTTAGGAATTTTACCCGCATCTTCCAAGACTTCCGCGTACTGAATTTTTCCTTCTTTGTCAATCACAAAAGCCGAGCGTTTGGCGACGCCGTTCATGCCGAAAAAATCATCGTACTTCGTGTCGTAGGCGGTCATCGCTTCTTTATTGAAGTCCGACAGCAGCGGAAAATTGTAGCTTTGTTCCTGCTTAAATTTGTCCAAAGTAAACATACTGTCTACGCTGACGGCAAGAATTTCCGCGTTCAAATCTTCGTACTCGGCGATGTTATCGCGCATGCTGCACAGTTCTTCCGTGCAGGTTCCCGTGAATGCCAAAGGGAAGAACAAAAGTACGACGTTTTTTCCTTTGTAGTCGGACAAAGTTACTTTTTCCTTTTGATCGGATTGCAAAGTAAAATCCGGTGCGCTGTCTCCTTTTTTGAGTGCCATAATTTTTTTCTTGTTTTGAAAATCAGTTTTTCTGTTTGAAAGTATAATTCCGAAATCACAAGACGAGAGTTTTTATTCATAAAATTTAAAACCCGCATATCCCCGATTTTTTCGGATATTTGTCGAAAATACAAACCGAAAAATATTCCCTAATGTTCAAATATACGAAAAATACGCTGAAAAAGATTGAGGAAATTTTCAAAACTCAGGGCTATACCGTGCGCTACGAAAAAGGCAGTTTCACCTCGGGTTACTGTTTGGTCGAAGACAGGAAAATCGTGATTATTAATCGTTTTTACGACACCGAAGGACGTATCAATACGCTGCTGGATATTTTGTCCGTTGCCGAAAAAATCGATGAGTCTCTGTTTGAAGAAAAAGAACAAAAATTCTACAATCAACTGATGAAAGCCGCCGATAAAAAAGAAGAAGAGAACGCCGGAACTGAAACCGTAACCGATGAAAATTAAATTCGAGCACCGCGACCGCATTTTTATCGCCGATACCGCCCGCCCGCTGGACATTGCCATGCCGCTGCGCGCCGGCACCGAGTGGGTCAACTGTTTCTACGCGCCGCCGGTCGAGTTTACGCCCGTGCGTATGGGCGATTTCGTGGGCGCGACGGCGGAGGGCGGTGTGGTTAATTTCAAAAACGTCCGCCTTAATCCGCACGGTAACGGTACGCACACCGAGTGCGTCGGACACATTGCCAAAGAGGTTTTTACCATCAATAAATGTCTCAAAGAGTTTAACTTTTTAGCACAACTCATCACCGTTTACCCGACCGTGCAGGACAACGGCGACCGCATCATCATGCGCGAAATGTTTGAAGATATTTTCCCGAAAATCGACGGAACGCCGGCTGTTATTATTCGTACCATGCCCAATGATTTGCTGAAAATGACCACCAAATATTCCGGAGCAAATCCGCCGTATCTGCACCGTGAGGCTACTGAATATCTGGTCGAAAAAGGTGTGCGGCATCTTCTCATCGACCTGCCTTCGGTGGACAGAGAAGAGGATGCCGGCGAGCTGTTATCCCATCATGCCTTTTGGAAATATCCCGATACCGTCGCCGAAAAACGCGAAGATTGCACCATCACCGAGTTGATTTACGTTGAAAATGAAATCAAAGACGGCGTGTATTTGTTGCAGTTGAGTATCGCCGCTTTCGAGTTGGATGTCTCGCCTTCCAAACCGATTTTATACGCGCTCGAAAACGCCGCCTCATGACGGAAATTATCTCCCGCTTCATCAGTTTTTCCTTGTATCTTTCGGTGCCGGTCGTGCTGTTTGCGGGCGTGTTATATCATTTTTTGCCTTACAAAAGCACGCAGTCCAAATGGTGTTTTTCGGGTCTGATGTTGGTCTTTGCCGCCGCACTGACTAAGGTTATTTTGATGCGTGAAGGCTGGATGCTGCAACGCCCCGTCGCCTATTTTTTTCCGATGTGGTACACATTATCCTTCGGAGTTTTGATTTTTTACGCCGTCAAAACCCGACTGTATCCCGCTTACCGATTGCGCGTCACCGACGTTAAACACTTCATTCTACCTTTTCTGCAAGCCGCCTTCTTTTGGGGTATCTACCTCGGCTGTACCCGCACCGCCAAACTCGATTTGCTCCGAGATTTCATTCCGACTTACTACAAACCCATCGAAGGCGCGCTTTTTATCATTCTCTTTTTTTCCTATCTCGCCCTCGCTTTTCGCTACATAAAATACAAGCAAGCCGTACTGCGCAAACGCGGATTTGAGCAGGGCGCACAAAATTTAGAACGGCTGCGGCACATGGTCAAAGTCCTTTTTTTTCTCGGCGGCATCAACACCTCTTATCTCCTTTCCGATTTTTTCACCTGGCAGTTTTTGGGCATAAATCTTTACACCGTCAAGGGTTTTGCCTCTCTTAACGACTTATCTTTTGCCGCGATGGGCATTTGGTTGGGTTGGTTTGCATGGCGAGAATATCGGAGTCCGATACACAAACGGGAATGAAATTTCTTGTCGGAAAATTGCGTTTCAATTAAGTTTTTCAAACGAAGCGAAAATTTGACTTTACCTTGCAGAAGACTGTTGCCTATTTAACTCTAAAAGGAATCGTGCAACCATAAAAAATTTAGTTGTAGTCATGAGAATAACGAAAACCCCTCGTACATCGTACATCATAATTCGTAAATCCCTCCCCCCCGGTTCAGTTTTTGCCTTATAACCTCTGCTGAGGCAAAGGAAAAAAGACGTGCGAAAAACTCGCCCCCTTCATCCCCCGTTTCAGAAACTTTCGCCACCAAACAAACACATTTGCTAAAGCTTTTTTCATATTGTTTGGCGAGCCTTTTAGTTTTATGCTTCGCCCCGTTAGTTGCTCAAAATGAAGGAGTTAACTACGACTATCTCATGCTGCAACTCGAAGCGGACATGAAATCCGGACGTACCCGCAGCCTGCGCGACTTGGGCAGTTTGTTGGACTCCGAAGAGCAAAAACTCAACGTGCATCAACTCCTGAAAGATTACACGATTTTTTTGCCGACCGAGTTCGACCTTTCCAAAGACATCTCCAAACAAGATTTTTTAGAATTTTACTACGAAAATGCCGGCGATTTTAAGTATTCCGAATTGCTGAACGCTTTTTATCTCACACCGCTTGAATTTCGTGACCCCGAATTTTCCATGCGCCCCTACGAAGCCGCGAGCGAGACCGACCGCGCATTGCTGTTGCGGCGTTTGGTATTGGACTATCAGGCGGCTTTAAAAGCTAATGATTCGGAGAGTATCGAGCGCGCCGTCGGCAGGATATACGGACAAGACAGCGAGGCGGGCTACCGTTTTTTACTTGAAGTTTTGCAGAAAGACATCCTGCAAAACAAAGACTTTCCCGACCGCAAAAAGATTGCGGGTCAGGTCGCTAATGCCGTCGCCAACTATCCAACGACCGCCTCGATGGATTTGCTTTTGGAATGCGCGGAGGCGGGACTGCTCACGCCGAATTTGACCGCCGGTCTGCTGTCTTATCTTACCAATCATCAGCCTGTACAGCGCGACGACGCTGCTTTGTTGGCAAAAAATTATCGACATCTGCGCGACTCTCTCGGCGGTTTTGCAGAAATGCGGCAGGCGGGCTACGCGGCGGTTTATTCCTTCGGTAAAAATTCTTTTGAATTTCCCGTAGATTATTACGGGCGCGTTTTGGCACTGTCCGAGCAGCGTCCGTGGCTGCGGCACAATGCGCTCAAAGACCTCGTAGCGACCAAACATCCGCGCGCACTTTTTTATCTGGCGGCACAGGTTTGGCAGTACCGCGACCGCTTGGACTTAGACAAAGAAGAGTTTGTCTATCGTTTAAAAAATCTGACGGAACTGGAAGTTGCCGTCGAAGGCAGAAAAGGTAAAAGTTACGAGCAAAACCGGAACGGCGACCGCACCGCGCAACTCAACTACGTGACCTACTGGGCAGCGCATTATGAGGACTACGAGTGGGACGAAATCCGTAACCACTTCATCAACAAGACCGAGAAACTCGAACTGACCGAAAACTACGAACGTCTTTTCCGCCGTCTCAACTCGCGCAGCGATACCGTCGCGATGCAGGCCTGGCTGCTGCTCGCCGAGGGCGACCCCGTCGAGGTCATCGGTTTGGCGAATAAGTACAAAGAACTGCTGCGCAATTACAATCCGACTTTACCTTCTTTCAAATATCGTTATTTGGAGCAGACGGTGCAACTGACCGACTTTTGCAAGCGCAATAAAATCCGTTACAACCCCTCGTCTCGCTTGCAATATCGTTTAGAAAAATTAGCAAACTCCGAGAGTGAGAAAGAACGCTACGCGGTCGAAAATCGCCTGATTGCGAGCCTGACGACCGACGAAATTACCGCAGTGGAATATTGGGGATTGTTGAATGAAAGCAACAAAGAAATTTCCTTTTCCGTCGGGCGCATTTTGGATTGGTATTACTCCGAAAATTGGGATAAAATTATCAACGACGAGACGCAACTGCGCTTGTATTTGAAAAAAGCGAAACTGTTTGGTAACATCGGAGTCATCGGTGTTTGCAATCACTACATGAACAAATTCGGCAGTCTGTATCCGCAGTTGGAAGAACGATTGAAAAATCTGTTGCAGGTCGAAACCGACCCGGATATTATCGAAAGCATCGACCGACTTTTTGCCGGACAAACCACGGATTATACGGAAGTGTTGCCGCTTTTCATTGAAAATCCGCTGACGATTGCGAAAGAAATTTCGGACAAATTGCCCGCGCCTTCACGGGCACAAATCGAGCATATTTTTGCGCAAATTTTGCAAAGTGAAAGTGCCAAAGAAAAGCGTGTTTTTCTGGATTATTTGGAAATACACGCCGACCTGCAGGTAGTACCGGGTTTGATTGTCTTGCTGCAAAATGAGGTGGAAAGCAAACAGGTCACGGGTATGCTGGAAAAAATTTACAACCACCGGTTTGATGATAAGGCGGCGGGCTGGTCAGCGGTCTGGGAGAAAGACCAAAAAAATTACCAAAAGTGGGAAAAGAAATTTTTTAATGAAAAAATAAAAACTATACCGACCCAAGAAATTGTCGATGTGAAAAATTTGAACGAAATTTTGAAATCGAAATATTACGTTGCCGAAAAGCATAAAGACTTGGTATTGAGTGCTTTGCCGCGTCTGAAAAGTGTGCGCTACGTCCGCCGTTTTCGCACGGAAGAGCCTTTGCAAATGCCGGATGATTTGCGCTATTTTGAAAATCTGAACCTGTCGGAAAAAGAACTGGACGACGTGCCGCGCCTTTTTGAACTGAAAAACCCGAAGCCGATGGTGGCTTTTTTAGTGCAGCAGGCAAAAAAATTGGATTTGGAAGCACGCGGTTCTTTTTACAATAATTTGTTCCGTTCCAACTGGTTTACTAATTACGTGAACGACGGCAGATTGAGCAAACTGACCGCCTCCTACATTCGCGACGATTTGGAGACTTATTTGAATGAAAGCGACCTGATTTCCGAGTTTGAAGAGCAGGCGACTTTGCGCAACATCGCGCTTTTGGATATTTCAAATTTACCTTTGGAAGAAAAAATTTACGCGCTGCTTCGATTGCAGGCAGAGGTCGGCGAAGATGCGGCACAGCAGGTGCAAAAAGCGATACTGTCGAGGGTCGATTACGAGGATTTGAGCCAAATCGCACCCTTTTTCCAAGAATTATCCGTATTATCTCGCTACAATTTTTTGAATAAAGATTTCGGTCTTCCGATTTTCGACCTGCGCGACCGAGGTACGGCGGACACCCTGAAACTCATTCACCAAAAATATTACGACGCGCCCGAAAAGTTTTACGCTTACTATTTGGACGAATTCGGGGTCGATTACAAAAACGAAAGCGGCGCTATCGACTACACAAAAATCTACCGCATTCTTAAATATGACATCGTCACCCCTTTTGTCGGCGACGGCGGTAATCGACGCGATTATTTTACCTACGGCATTGTCAAATTGTTAGAAAAAGAGTTCGACACCCGCCTCGGTTTTCACCCAAAACTCAATGAAAATCAAACTTTCTACTCTTTTTCCGCCGCCAAACGCGCCGCCGCATGGATGGATTATTTGGAACTGAACAGCTTGGTGGACTCGGTAAGTGCTTCGCAATCTTTTAATAAATGAGAATGCTCTACCGTCAACACGAACGTACATCTGCCCTTTTGTCGGATTTTACTGTACTGTTACTAATAAAATTTAATTTCTTTACCCCTTCTTCCCCGCCGAATCCTCCAAATAAACCGCCTCCCGTATCAACTGCAAAATCACCCGCGCCTCGCGCAAAGACTTTACGTTTTCTTTGACCATAATCAAATACTTGCGCGACTGTTTCACGGAAATGCCGCGCGTCTTCCCTTTCGTGCCGACCCATTGAAAAACCCGCTTGAAAATATCCGACTCGTAGTAAGCCGACTGTGCATCTTCCACAAAAAAGCAACGCAGTTTGTTGTCCTTTAAAATCAAACGCTCGAAGCCCAATTCCTTACAAATCCAACGACAGCGCAGCGCGAAAAACAGACCGTGTGCCTGCTTCGGTATCTTGCCGAAACGGTCTTGCAGCATCTTGCCGTAGGCGACCAGTTCCTGCTCGTTTTTCACATCGTCGAGTTGCGTGTACAGGCGCAGTCGCTCCTGAATACTTTGCACGTAGCTGTCCGGCAGCAGCATATCTTCGTCGGTTTCGACGGTGACATCGGTGACAAACTCGCGGCGTTTTTCGATGTCTTCTTTGAATAATTCTTTAAACTCATTGTTCTTCAACTCGTGTACCGCTTCCTCCAAAATCTTTTGGTAAGTCTCGTAACCGATGTCCGAAATAAAGCCGCTTTGCTCGCCGCCGAGCAGATTTCCCGCCCCGCGAATATCCAAATCCCGCATCGAAATATCGAACCCCGAACCCAAATCGCTGAACTCTTCAATCGTGCGCAGTCGCTTCCGCGCATCCGCCGTCAGGGTCGAAATCGGCGGCGTAAACAGATAGCAAAATGCCTTCTTATTCGACCGCCCGATGCGCCCGCGCAGTTGGTGCAAATCACTCATGCCGAACTGCTGCGCATTGTTAATCATCATCGTATTCGCATTCGGAATATCGAGACCGGTTTCGATAATATTCGTACAAACCAACACGTCGTAGCGGCGGTCGATAAAGTCTAAAAGTACCTTTTCCAACGACTTCGATTCCATTTGTCCGTGCGCCATCGCAATGTCCGTATCGGGGCAAAGGCGGCGAATCATCGCGGTAATTTCGGGCAAAGTTTTCACGCGATTATGCACAAAAAAGACCTGCCCGCCCCGCGCGATTTCGTAGTCCACGGCTTCCTTGACCACCTCCGGATTGAAGACGCGCATCTCCGTGTGTATCGGCTGTCGGTTGGGCGGCGGCGTGCGAATAATCGACAAATCCCGCGCCGCCATCAGGCTGAATTGCAGCGTGCGCGGTATCGGCGTAGCGGTCAGCGTCAGCGTATCGACGTTGACTTTCATGCTGCGCAGTTTTTCTTTGGCGGCTACGCCGAATTTTTGCTCTTCGTCGATTATCAGCAGCCCCAAATCCTTGAAACCGATTTTTTTACTCAAAATGGCGTGTGTCCCGATGACGATATCGAGTTTGCCTTCTTTTAATTTTTCAAAAATTGCCGTTTTTTCTTTCGCCGTTTTAAAGCGATTTACGTAATCTACATCCACGCCCAAACCGTCCAAACGGTCGCGGAAAGTCTTATAATGCTGCAAAGCTAAAATTGTGGTCGGCACCAAAATAGCCACTTGCTTCCCTCCGACTACGGCTTTAAACGCGGCGCGGACGGCAATTTCCGTTTTACCAAAACCCACATCACCGCAAATCAGGCGGTCCATCGGGTAGGCTTTTTGCATGTCTTCTTTGACCTCTTCGGTGGCTTTGGATTGGTCGGGCGTGTCTTCGTAAACAAAACTCGACTCCAATTCCGCTTGCAGGTAACCGTCTTCCGGGAAGGCGTGACCGTCGGCGGCTTTGCGTTTGGCGTAGAGTTTTATCAACTCGCTCGCCATGTCTTTCATTTTGCGCTTGGTCTTGCGCTTGAGCGACTGCCACGCGTCGCTGCCGATTTTATTGAGTTTGGGTTTTGCGCCGTCTTTACCGCGAAATTTCGAGAGCTTGTGCAGCGAATTGATGCTGACATACAGCACGTCGTTGTTTTGATAAATCAAACGCACACTCTCCTGCACGTGTCCGTTAATGTTGATTTTTTCCAGACCCGAATACCTGCCGACGCCGTGGTCGATGTGCACCACAAAATCGCCGGGCACTAACTCGCGCAGCATTTTCAGGCTGACGGCTTTGTCTTTGGAAAAACCCTGTTTCATTTTCGGACGGTGAAATCTGCCGAAAATTTGGTGGTCGGTGTAGCAGGCCTGCCCGAAATCGTGATTTACAAATCCCTGCGCAATCGCGATATTGGCGGGATGAAATTCTACGTGGGCTTCCAAATCATTAAAAATCGCGTAGAAGCGTTCGATTTGACGCGGATTTTCGGTAAAGATGAAATTTTCGATGTGGTCCGCACTGTTTTCTTTCAGTTTGCCGATGAGCAGTTTAAAATTTTTGTTGAAAGAAGTCTGCGGCGAAGTGTTATAAATGACGCGGTCGAATTTGGGTTGCGCAATTTTTTTCAGCGGCGAGGGCGGCTTACCGTTTACTAAAACAAGGCTGTATTTTTCCACATCACCGACCACTTCATCCGGGCGAATAAAGGCGCGGTCGCGAAAAATTTCGGCAATTTCCGACTTATCCAAAACCGTAATTGTCTCCGCAAAAGCGGCGGCGCGTTCGTAGCAGGTCTGCAGTTTATCTAAAAGAACATCGAAATTTTGCGCCCAAACGACGGTATTTTCGGGCAATATTTTGAAGAGAGAAACCTTTTGGTCGTGGGTAAATTTGGTATTCAAATTCGGGACAATCGACACGCTTGCGATGTTGCGCACGGAAAGCTGCGTGGTCGGGTCGAAGGTACGGATGCTTTCCACTTCTTCGTCAAAAAGGTCAACGCGGTAAGGATAATCGTTGCCGTAACTGAAAATATCGACGATGCCGCCGCGCACCGAAAACTGTCCGGGTTCATAGACAAAATCCTCGCGGTCGAAACCGTATTCTACCAAAATTTCAATTAAAAAATCGACATCGACATTTTCGCCTTTAGCAATTTTAAAGCGTTTTTCCGCCAAAACCTGCGGCGCAACGACCATCTCAAAAAGTGCCTCCGGGTAGGTCACGATGATTTCGCCTTTAGAATTTCCCGACGAGATTTTATTCACCGTTTCCGCCCGCTGCAACACGTTGGTGTTATTCAACCGCTCGAAAGCCATCGGTCGCTTAAAGCTGTCGGGGAAAAAACGCACGGGCTTTTTGCCCATCAGATTGGCAACATCGTTTTGCATGTAAGCGGCAGACTCCTTATCATCGGCGATAAACAAATGGTGTCCGGGGCGGGCGAGGTGATTTCCCGCCACCACAAAAGCCGGCGCGGAACCCGCCAAGCCTTCGAGTTGCAGGCGGGCGGGCGCATCTTGGCTGAATGCGGCAATCAAATCCGCCGTGCGTTTATCGTCTCGATATTTTTCGAGAATGCGTTCGGTGTTTTTCATGTTTTGTTTTCTCGACCGTTTAAAATGTGAGCGTCGTTAGAAGTAAAAGTCGCGTCTTTTGTTTGACTGCATTATAACAATTTGCGCGGGAAAGGGATGTGAAAAAGAGGAAAAGTTTGCGGGTGATGAGTATTTATCTGCGAAACTAATCTTTACGGATTGTGTTGTCTTCTTCCCGATATTGCCGTAGCGTTATTTTAGCTTATCGACTAAAGTCGATGCTACGGTTCGGGTGCGCATTTTCACTCTTTCGTATCAAAACTAAAAATTTGTCCGGACTCTATCTCCATATTCCTTTTTGCAAACAGGCTTGCCACTACTGCAATTTTCATTTTTCGACTTCTTTAAAGTACAAGACGGAAATGGTGACGGCTATCATGCGCGAAATCGAGCTGCGCAAAGACTATTTGCCCGACAAAAAATTGGACTCCGTTTACTTCGGCGGCGGCACGCCTTCCCTGCTGTCCGCGCAGGATTTGACTTTGCTTTTTGATGAAATCGACAAGCATTTTGTTTTTAATGACGCTGCGGAAATCACTCTCGAAGCCAACCCGGATGACCTCACCCCGGAAAAATTAACCGCTTTTCAAAACTCTCCCGTCAACCGTCTCAGCATCGGCATTCAGTCTTTTTCGGATGCGGATTTGAGTTACATGAACCGCGCACACAATGCCGCTGAAGCCGCCGGCTGTGTCCGACTTGCCCAAGAATACGGTTTTGATAATCTGACCGTAGATTTGATTTACGGTACACCGACGATGAGCGACGCGCAGTGGCATGAGAATGTGGAGCGCGTTATCGACCTCGGCATTCCGCACGTTTCCTGCTATGCGCTGACCGTCGAGCCGAAGACGGCCTTGCAGCACTTTATTGAAAAAGGCAAATCGAAACCCGTGGACGAGGAGCAGACCGCGCGGCAATTCGAGTACCTCACCGAGCGACTGAAAGCGGCGGGTTTTGTGCATTACGAAATCAGTAACTTCGCCAAACCCGGCAGCTTCGCCAAACATAATTCCAACTATTGGACGGGAAATCCTTACCTGGGGGTCGGCCCCTCCGCACATTCTTTCGACGGAAAAAGCAGACAGTGGAACGCGGCAAATAACGCCGCTTATCTGAAAAGCATAGCGGAAGGAAAAGTACCGTTCGAGCGGGAAATTTTGACGGTGACGCAACGGTACAACGAGTACATTCTTACGGCTTTGCGCACGGTATGGGGTGTGCATTTGAAAAGAATAGAACCGAAATTTTCGGCTTATTTTTTGAAAAATGTGCGGCCGTTTTTAGAGAATAAAACGGTATTTGCGGAAAACGAAATTTACCGCCTGACGGAGAAAGGAAAACTTTTGGCGGATAATATTTCTATGGAGTTGTTTGCGGAAGAGGATTATTGACAGCAGTTTTTCCGAGATTTACTGGCAGGGTGACTCAAAGTCACCTTTTCAGTAAATCTCGGGAAAACCATGTAACATATTCTATATCGCCCCACCCGTTTTAGCCCCCAAATTCGCTTGCAAAACCGCCAACGCCAATCCCTTCGCATCCGCCGCATTGTAGCCTTTCGCGGCAAAATAATCTTCCAATAAAACGTAAGACTGATAAAAACTCAGCGCAAAAGCCGTTTTGATTTCGGCCAACAGCGGGTCGCGTTTGGCACGGGTTTCCGTTTCGGTCATGAGCTTTTTTGACCATATTTCCAACGCCGTCAATTCGCTTGCCGTAGGTGCGACGGGTGCCAAAAACAGGCGAATGCTGCGTGCGCGTTGCTTCGCCGCTTTTTGAGTGTTTACTTTGGTGCCGGCACTCAAATCGTCGGTTACGGCATTGAGTACCTGCAATTCCTCCCAATCGATAAAGCCGTTACAGTCCTGCAAAGTCAAATTGCCCGTATCGACCGCCGTGCCGAAAGCCTGCAATGCCTGTACGCCGTAGCGATCGAAAAACCAACAAGGGACGGCGATTTTCTCTTTATCCGCACTCTGCACGTAACTCAGATGCTGCAAAAGCTGATCGAGGTTTTTGTAAGAATAATTCGCCTTATAATCGAACTGCGGTGCGTTTTGTATTTTTTTTCCGACGAAGGCTTCCCGTACCGCTTCCGCCATCAGAGCATCGACTTGTGCTTGGTTGTTCGTCGTTTCGTGCAGCCAATAGGCGCGGTAGGCTTTGGCAACGGGGGCGTTGCTGCGTTCGAGGGTCAGCACGGCATTTTTCGGGTCGTCCCACAGACCGTTCACGGCGTACTGCAAACTGCCGGGGCGGGCAGTCGGTTCGCTGTTTTTCGCGTAATCGGCTAAGGCGCGATACTTTATCATTTGGCGATTATTCGCCCGTGATGCTTCGTAAGCCGCTTTCGTGCCGCCGCCGTAAAAACCGTCGAGACTGCTGTTATAAGTACCTTCGGCTTTTAAAATTTCCTGTAAACGCAAGACCGAAGTCCGCTTTACGTCTTTACGAATTGCAGGTTTTGGTGCGGTCAAAACGGGCGCTTTGGCGGGTCTTTTGACCGGCAAATCCACTTTAACTGCCGGCGTTTTCGCAGCGGGTACGGACTTCTTTGTCGCCGACGGCACGGTCGGCATTTTTTTATTGTCTTCGGCGTATTCTTCCGGTTGATTGCCTTTTGCGGTTTCGGTTTTTTCGGCGGGCGCAGGTGTATTTGCGGGAGCATTACTCTTCGTCGGTTGCGGTACGACTGCCGCCAAATCTACATCGCCGCTCTCAAACGGCGTCACTTCGTGCAGCAGTGCGGAACTGACATTTTTGACAAAAGCATCGGAAAAACCTTTGCGCTGTACGGTCGGCAAAATAGCTTTTGCCGCCTGCGCATCGGGGTAGGGACCGGCTACGATTTTGAGTTGATTACCGTTGACAAGGGCAAAAATGCGACCCGCCGAGGAAAATTCTTTCCAATTGATTTCTTTACGCGCATCGCGTACCGCCAACTGAATGACCGTTGTGGTTTCGGCGTTTTTTGCCGTCAAATTTTCTGCCTGCGCGTCGATGTAGCCGCGACTTTGTGCGGTTTTTACCACCCGGTCAGCCTCGGCTTTGCCTTTGATGCCGCCGATGTAAACGTTCTTGACCGTACCCGCATCTTTGACGGCGTAGAGATAGCCGAGGTCTTCAACGACGGAAAACGCGCTCGCTTTGGCATTGATAAACTGTCCGAGTTTTACTGCATAGATGTCTGCATCCTGCGCCGTCAGCGACGCAGAAAACAAAAATGTAAATGCCAAAAATGAACTGATGATATATTTCATGTGATTTGTTTTCTTTAAATTGTGTCTTTCAAACGTCTGTTTTTGCCGCGCCGGTATATCTTTGCTGCGCAAATTACGGCTTCGCGGTCTCCTGTTTAAGATTCAAAAATCACTCCTTTTCCACAGCTTTGCGGAGTTACTAACATTTTGTTAGGGAATGTGTGAAAACGTTTTTCAATATTGATTTTTCGGTTGGAAAAACGACGAATTTTGCAGCGAGTATTTGCAGTCCGGCAACCTTTACCGACGAACAGGTCGAAAAGCGGCGCAATTTTCGGATATTTGTTTTTGATTTGAGAAAATGACGCATATATAACGACTCATGGCAAAAGCAAAAACCGGACACAACCCGCTCAAACCCCTGCTCGACCGCATTCCCGCGCCGTTGCGCAATAAGTATTTTTTGGTTTTGGGAATATTTTTGTTTTGGATAATTTTTATTTCCAAAGCCGACATTATGACGCAGTTTAAACTGAACCAAGCGCGGCAAAATTTGGAATTCGACAAGCAATATTATCGAGAAAAAATCGAAGAGGCGAAGCGACAAAAGTTAATTCAGGAAGAAGACATCGAAAAATTTGCCCGCGAAAAATATTACTTTAAAAAGGACGGCGAGGATGTGTATATCATGGAAGAACCCGCCGAACAATAGATCTTAATCCCGCTATGAAATATCGTTTTTCGTAAGCAAAAGCAGCATTCGTACTTATGAAAAACAACCCGCGTTTACTTGCCGCCGTCTTGGTTTTTGTCGGCGCCGTCCTCTTTTCGACCAAAGCCGTTTTGGTCAAATTAGCCTACCGTTTCGACGTCGATACCCTTTCTTTGCTGACCCTGCGCATGGGCTTTGCCTTACCGTTTTTTATTGGAATTGCCGTTTACTCTACCCGCAAAAATCACCGCGCCGCACAGCCGGTTACCTTGTCTAAAAAGGATTGGGGCGGTATCGCTGTCCTCGCTTTATTGGGCTTTTTTGTGGCGAGTTACCTGGATTTTTGGGGACTGCAATACGTGTCCGCCGGCATGGAACGGCTGATACTTTTCATTTATCCGACCTTGGTTTTGCTGCTGAACGCGGTAATTTACAAAGAAAAAATCAACCGTACTCAAGTCTTCGCTTTGCTGCTGACTTACTTCGGTATCGCTCTGGCATTTGCGCAGGGCATGACGACCGAGGGCTATCCGCATTTTCTGTTCGGCGGCGGTTTGATTTGTATTTCCGCATTGACCTACGCGATTTATTTGGTCGGCAGCGGTCGGCTGTTACCGCGTTTGGGTACGCTGCGTTTTACTTCACACGCGATGATTTTCGCTTGTTCGGCGGTGCTGCTTCAACACGGTATTTTGCAGCAATGGAAATTAGGAGATTTTGCGCCGCAGGTTTATTTGTACGCGGCACTTATGGCTTTTTTTGCGACGGTACTGCCCGTGCTGTTGATTTCGGAAGGCATCCGTATTATCGGTGCGAGCAACGCGGCGGTCATCGGCAGCGTCGGACCGGTTTCGACGATTGTTTTAGCGTATTTTTTCTTGGGAGAAGTGCTCGGTTTTTGGCAAATCATCGGCACGGTCATCGTCATCGCGGGTGTGCTGTTGATTTCTTTGCGGAAGGGGAAAAAAAATTCTACGGCAAATAATCAAAGCGATAAATGACCGCGTCTTTGCCGTTTTTGGCTTCGTTGGAAATGTACATCGTACCGTTTTTCTCAAAGCACAAACCCTCCGGCTGCGGATGGATTTCTTTGTCCAATTTTTCTATGTGCAAAATTTTACCCGCCTCGCTCATCACACCCAGCATCTTTCCCTTAGAAGACAAGGCGTAAATATCTCCCGTGCGCGGATGCACGGCGATAGCGGAGGCACTGAATTTAAAATCATCGGGATCTTCCGCGAAATGCTGTTGCATCTTTTCGTGGCGGTGCAGATGCGTATTTTTTTCTAAATATTCTAAAAAATCAGACAGCCGCAGCACGTAAACGGGTTTTTCAATCAGCGTGCGCGTCATCAAATCAAAAGCGTAAATACTCTTCTCTAAAATCGGCTCGTCGCCTTCTTCGCCTACCTCTTTACATGCCAAAAGCAAACGCTTATTTTTGGCATCGTAACCCAAACCTTCCACGTCAAATTCTTTGTTCAACGCCGTTGTGTATTTTATGGTCTGTTGGTGATCTTCGCCGACGTTGTGCAGTTCGTAGATTTTACCGTTGCTTTTTACGATGAAAACGCTCGGGCCGACCATTTCCACGCCTTCATAATCGCCCTCTTTATGAAAATTATAATCGCGTTCTACTTCGCCGGTGCGTTTATTGATGAAAAAAACCTCGCCGTCTTCATCCTGTACCGCTATCAATTTGCTTTCGTCGGGCGTCAATGACAGCCCCGAAATTTCCTCTAAATCGTCCGGCATTTTCATTTCGGCATCTGGTTTACCGAGGTCGTAATGCAAGCGGAAAGGATGCGCGGCTTCCGTGTCAATCGAGGTAAAATTTTCGGAAACGGAAGTTTGACAAAAAACAAAAACGGGTAAAAAAAGAAAAATATAAAGCAAATATTTCATGGAAATTCGTTTGGTTAGACCGAAAAAAATAAATCAGCTCAACTCCGACACCCGCTCTTTAAAAACATACTGCGGCGTCGCTTGAAAAAGTGTCTTGTATAACGTCAAAGCCTCGCTGCGGTGTATTTGAGAATCGGTAATTTTTTGTAATTCGTACAAAATCGCCGCTCTTTGCACCTCATTAAGATTTTGCCGCAGCAGACCTTCCAACTCATTTTGTGCCGTCTGCGATTCGCCCGTTTCTTTGTAGATAATCGCACGGAAAATTTTGGCTTGAAATTCTAAATCTGCGTTACCGAGTTCGGCGGCGGTTTTTAACGCTTCTGCAATATTCTTTCGGGCTTTTTCGTATTTTTTCAGAGCAATCAAAGCCTCGCTTTTCTCCAAGAGACTTTCACCGAGTACCGGCAGATTTTTGATATTGCGAGAAATGTCGATAGCTTGGTCGTAGCATTCGATGGCCGGCTCGTATTCATTTTGATTATAAAAAATATCGCCCAAAGTGTTTACCGCTTTGGCGATGCCTTTTTGGTAGCCCAATTCGGTACAGAGTTCGAGATTTTTCTCCATAAACTGCTTGGCCTCCGCGAATTTTCCCTGTACGTTCAGCAGGTCGCCGATTAAGCCCAAAGCAATGGAAATACCCTGTTTATCGCCGAGTTCTTCCGTGATTTTAAGGTCTTGGCGGAAGAGTTCCATGGCGCGGTCGTAGTCGCCTTTACGCTCGTAAACCGAACCCATGCAGCCGATGGCAATGGAGGTCAGTTGCTTGTTTCCGAGTTCTTCGCAGAGCGTCAAACCCTCTTCAAAGCAAGCCAACGCTTTATCATAATCGCCTTTTTCCAACAGCACGATTCCCATGTTGGTATAAAGGGTCGCCATGCCCTGTTTGTCGCCGTTTTGCTGACAAATTTCGAGTTGGTCGCGCTGCCATTTGATGCCCTCGTCGTAGTCGCCCCGGTTCATATAAGTCAGACCGAGATTGGCGACGATTTGCGCCAGTACGGAGGTGTGTTCGTGCAGGCGGCTGAGTTCGATGCTGCGTTTAAAAAAGGCTTCGGCGTTTTCGTAGCTGCCCTGCCGGAAGTTAAGATTTCCGAGATTTCCGTACACTTTCGACAGCCCGCGAATGTCGTCGATTTTTTCTAAAAAGACCACCGCCCGTTTCAAATTCTCGCCGGCGCGGTCGTAGTCCCCTTTTAACATCAGCAGGTGTCCCATGCTGTTTTCGGCGCGCCCTTTGAGCAAATCGTCTTTGACTGCGTAGGTCAATTCGAGGGCTTCGGCGTAAGTTGCTTCACATTTTTCCCACTGTCCGATGAGTTCGAGTACCGTGCCTTTGCGCAGCAGAGCTTTGATGAGTTCTTCGGCTTCGCGGTCACGGTCGAGCACGGCGAGCAGTTTGTCGTAGTACAAAAGTGCTTGCTCGTTTTGGAAATTTCGGCGGGAATAACTTGCCGCTTTTTCAAAATAAATCCGCGCCTTTTCACTGATTTGTGCCTGTTCATAGTGAAATGCCAAATCGACAAATCGCTCGTCTAAATTATCGGCATAAACTTTCTCAATCGCCTGTGCGATGTGTGCGTGTACCTCCCGCAGACGGGCGCGGAGCTGCATATCGTACACGGCTTCGCGCAGCAAAGAATGCTTGAAAATATAGCGCAGTTCGTTCATGGCGCGCCAAATCTGACCTTTTTCCGCCGACTCGATTTGCTCTTTCAGCAGTTTGGCAGACTCGCCGTTGCGCTCGATAAAGGCTTCGTTAAGCGACAAAACTTCCTGTAAAACGGGTACTTCAAATTCGCGCCCGATGACCGCCGCCGCTTTCACCGTTTCTTTGACAAGGCGGGAAAGGCGGTCGATACGCGCCGTCAAAATGGAGTTAATCGAACCCGAAATTTTAACGTTTTCGTCCTCGATGTGCCAGACGTTTTCTTTGCGCGAGAGCAATTTACTTTCCGTGAAATATTCCAAAACCTGTTCTAAGTAAAACGGGTTTCCGTTGGTCGTGCGCTGCAACATTTCAAAAAACTCCTGTGAGATTTCGCCTCCGAGTTGTCGCTCGGCAAAGGTGCGCAAAGCGTCGGGTTTGAGGATGTTGAGGTCGATGACGGCGTGCGGAATGTCGAGTTCTGCGGGCAGTTCGGGTTCGATGAGGAAAGGCTTGGTGCCGTCATCGGCGTAGCGCGAAGTGACGAGCAAAAAGAGGGGCAGCCCTTCGATTTGACGCATAAATTGCTGCAAAAATTCTTTGGAATATTCATCGTACCAGTGCGCGTCTTCCAACTCCAGGACGACGGGCGAAATATGCGCCTCGGCGATGAAAAAATCAGCGAGGGCGATGAAAGTATTGCGGTAGCGACCCTGTGCATCGAGATTTTCCCAAAAGTCGTTTTCGGGTTGCAGCCCGACCAAAGTCACCAAAACCGAGCGCGTGCGGTACAAGTTGCGGCGCAGGCGTTCGCCCGTTTCGCCTTCGATTTTTTGAATATCTTTTGCCAATCTTTCAAAACCCGAAGTGAAAAGATTGCGGTTGACTTCGCCGGTATTTTCCGTGGATTGCGAAAAATATTGTCGGAAAAAAGTGATAAAAGGATTGAAAGGTTTGCGCAAAATTTGGTCGGCGGGGCAGGTCATCCAAAAGATACGGCGACGCTGCTGCAGACTCTCGCGGGTTTCGTAAGACAAACGGCTTTTACCGATGCCGGCTTCGCCGAAAAGGTAAATCAGGTGCGGTTTGCGGAGAGCAAATGCAGCCTCGGCGGAAACGATGATTTCCTGTAGTTCCGCATCGCGTCCTATCATTTCACCGCCGTAGGCAGGCAGCATGGCATTGTTGCGACCGCGCAAAGTGAAAGTCAGAATATCTTTTTCAAAGCCTTTGTAAGAGATTTCGCCTTTGCTGCGGAAGCGGAAAAAACGGCTGCGTTGTACTTCTTCGTCGGTTGCCGTTTCGCCCCAATCCGCGTAAGACATCAGGCGGGCGGCGAGGTTGACATTCGAGCCGACGGCGGCGTACTGACTGCGTTCTTTGCTGCCGATGAAGCCGGTGTAGGCCGTGCCGGAAGTGACGCCGATGCGAAAGCGCAGGGTGGTATCTTTGGTAAGTTGCGCCGTATTTTCGCGCAGGGCGGTAACAAATTCGAGGGCGCGTTCGGTGTTGTTTTCAAAGGAAACGGGCGCGCCGAAAAAGCAGACCATCAAACCGCCTTTGTCTCCGAAATCCACCTCTTTAAAGTAGCCGGAAAAATTGTGCAGTTGCTCCAAAACTTCCTGCGCAAATTTGTTGAGCAGGTCGTGATTATCGACACCTTTAAAGGAAATAAAAACAGAAATAACGTTGCGAAATTCGCCGCGACCGTCGAAGCTGACAACCTCTTCGGGTAAAAAACTCAGTAGGACTTTTTTATCGGGAAATTTCTTTTTTAAAGCACGCGGTACGGTGACTTGCGGAAAAGAGTCCGGATTTTCCCACAGATAAAAATCGGAAACGCGGTCGTGTTTCAACTCGACTTCCGACAGGTGCGCGGAAGCGGCGGCAATGGCGGCATCGACAAAAATCTGTTGTTGTTGCGCTCCTTTTTGCGCGTCCGCACTGCCGTTTATTGCTTCACCCCGGAAGTAAAAACTTTTCTGTTCTCTGCCGACGATGCCCCATTCGATTTCGCCGAGGGAAAGTCCGATTTTAGTCCGAATTTTAAAACCGTGAAATTCCTTGTCCGCGCCGGTGAGCGCACGCAGGCGTTTGGCGGTTTCCAAAACGGTCTCGATATTCATTTCATCTTCTCGAAATACGGCGGTAAACGCGTCGCCGGCGTAATACGGAATAAAGCCGCCGCGCCGATAGACGAGGCGTACCATCGGTCCGAAGATGTCGTTGAGAATGCTGCTGAGCTGCTCGGCACCGAGGTTGCCGCGCTTCATGAGGGTCTGCGTCAGGTGCGTAAAACCCGACAAATCCACGAACATGGCATAGGCACGAAAAGTGCCGTGCGACTTGTTTTCGCGGAAGCGTTCCTGTATGAAATGCGGTACGAGATTTTTCACCGAAGAAAACCGTTTGGGTTTGATACCGATGTGCGGTACAAAAAAATGTTACATGAAGTAAGTGCGCAGATAATCCCAAATGCTGTGGCGATTGAAGAAAGCTAACGCTAAAAGTGCCAAAAATACGAAAAAGAGCGTGACTTTGAAGTTTCTTCGGTCACGTTTATAACGTTCTTGTACGGTTTTAAAATTTCTTTTTCTGTTTTGGTATGCCATGCAGCGAGGTGTTTTGATTTATGGCTGCGAAAGTAAGGCTTTTTATGGATTTACGAATTACGAATTACGATGTACGAGGGGTTTTCGCTTTTGCTGACAATTGTACGGAAAAACAATTATTCCGTTGTTTTTTAAGTTTGGTTCCGTTGGTTGCAACAGAACATCACAAATCCAAGACTTTGCGGCGCAGCTCGAAGTTTTTGCCGAGATATACTTTTCTGACCATTTCGTCGGCGGCAAGTTCTTCGGCAGTACCGGCTTTGAGGATATTTCCTTCAAACATCAGGTAGGCGCGGTCGGTGATGGAGAGGGTTTCCTGTACGTTGTGGTCGGTGATGAGGATACCGATATTTTTGGTCTTGAGGCGGGCGACGATGTATTGAATGTCTTCGACGGCGATGGGGTCGATGCCGGCGAAGGGTTCGTCCAAAAGAATAAAATTGGGGGAAGTGGCTAAGGCGCGGGCGATTTCGGTGCGACGTCTTTCGCCGCCCGAGAGGGTGTCGCCGCGACTTTTGCGGACGGTTTGCAGCCGAAATTCTTCGATGAGTTCTTCGAGTTTGGCGGATTGGTCGGCTTTGGAGAGTTTGGTCATTTCGAGTACGGCGGAGATGTTGTCTTCGACGCTGAGTTTGCGAAAAACCGAGGGTTCCTGCGGCAGGTAGCCGATGCCGCGCTGGGCGCGTTTATACATCGGCAGGTCGGTGATGTCTTGGTCATCGAGATATACACGCCCGGAGTTGGGTTGTATGAAACCGACGGTCATGTAGAATGTTGTCGTTTTTCCGGCACCGTTGGGACCGAGCAGACCGACGATTTCGCCCTGATTAACTTGCAGCGAGACGCCTTTGACGACGGTGCGCTGTCCGTAGGTTTTAATGAGATTTTCGGATTTTAGTATCATTGCTGTTGCGGTTTGTATTCGGTCAGGTACGGGGTACTTCACTTATGAACGATGCGAGGTATTCCGGTATTTTTTTGACTTTTGAAAAACACAAGTACCCCGTTCCTCCTTTCAAACGCAAATAACGAAAAAAAGGCTGTTCGGAAAAGTGCTTTTGCACCTTTTACTTTTCAAAAACCTATCGTTCGCAAATAATGTTACTTCTGCATGAAAAAAGAAATCAGATTGGAATTTGCGCAGTCTTTGGAAGAAATTTTCGCCGCTTATACCGACGCCGATTTTGTCAAAAGAAAAGCGGAAGCCCTCGGCGCGCGTCATGTAGAAGTACATATTTCAAAAACCGACGCGGGTACGCAAGTCGTGATTGAGAAAGAAGTCCCCGCCGAAGTTCCCGCATTTTTACAGGCTTTCGCGGGTGCGTATAATAAAATGACGCAGACGGAACTGTGGACGAAAAACGACGACGGCACGGCTACGGGGCAAATGCAAATCGACATTCCGAATGCGCCGATTAAGATTAAAAGTCAAATGTTTTTACAGCAAACGGAAGACGGCTGCACCGCCGAAACGGTGACGGAGGTGAGCAATTCTATTCCGTTTTTGGGCAGGAAAGTGAATGCTTTTTTGTTGGAAACGGCGGAAAAAAATATTGAAAAGGAGTTTTGGTTTATGGCGGGGGAGGTTTGAGGTAAAAATTAAGCTCGGGGGCGGGATTTTTTCTTGATGAATGTCCTGAAAGTAAAAAATCCCCTGACGCCGAAAAGCATCAGAGGATTTTTAAAATTGAGGTCGGTAGCGGATTTGAACCGCTGTACGAGCTTTTGCAGAGCTCTGCCTAACCGCTCGGCCAACCGACCGTATAAAACTGTATAAAAAAGAACCGCCATACGAACTTTTTCCCGACTTCATCGGGACTAACCACTCGGTCAACGGACTTTAAAAGAGAACCGCTGTACGAGTTTTTTCCCGACTTCATCGGAACTAATCACTCGGTCAACGGACATTTGAACACTTAACGAAAAACACACAAATAAAGTTTCACTACTTTACTTTTTAATATGTGCCTTCGCTTTAATACGTTGCCAAAAGGATGCCGGAAAATAAAAACCGGATAACTTCGGCAAGGTAAAAAAAAGCTCGAAAATCGAATGATTAACGAGCTTTTCAGCGCTTCTTCTTGGGCTCGAACCAAGGACCTACGGATTAACAGTCCGCCGCTCTAACCAACTGAGCTAAAGAAGCATTTTTCGGAATTTTTCAGGCAGTCAAATTACTTTCAATTATCGTGCCTTTCCAAAGCGGGTGCAAATATAGAGCATCCCGAGATATGACGCAACTTTCCGGTCGATTTTTTTTCAAAAAAAATAAAAAAAATTAAAGACACTTATTTTAATGCTCTGATATTCAGTCTTTAACAAATGTAATTAAATTTTCGGGATTTTTGCCGTCGCTGTGTTTTAAACGAAACCGTATTTGATAAAGTTCCGTCCGATTATTATTTTTTCCAAAAATATTCTTTTCGATAATTTCTGCTCACGACTGCGGGGATAAATAAGATTGACGGACAGTAGGCGACCGTTTTCCGTTAAGCGACACAACGTCATTATCTTTGTGCGCACTTTTTTTCTTTTCACCAAATCAATCGAATGTTTGCTACCCTGCGCGCCGTTTTTCGAGCTTTAATGTTAGTTTTGACTTGTCTGTTTTATCTAATTCCGTTGCTTATCGTTTCGGCAATTAAAGGACACGACCTGACGCGTGCGTTGCAGGTGCGCAAGCGATTTTGCCGAGCGGCGCTCCGCGTTCTGAATATCAAGATAACGGTGGAAGGTAAACCTTATACCGCAGGTCCCGCGATTTTTATTTCCAATCACCGTTCTTACATCGACCCGCTCGTCGCTTTGCAAGACATCAAGGCACTGCCGGTGGCAAAGGCGGAAGTCGGTGAATGGCCGCTCATCGGCTACGCGGCTAAGGCGACGGGCATCATGTACGTCAAGCGCGAAGACCGCAGCAGCCGCCGCACGACGCTGACGGGTATGGAAAAAACCTTAGGTATGGGCTATTCCGTGCTCATATATCCTGAAGGAACGACGACGCGCGAACCGAAAACTTTACCGTTTAAAAAAGGAGCATTCGGGCTGGCGGTTAATAAAAATGTGCCGGTGGTGCCGATGGCAATCAGCTACGATAATCCGGATGCAATCTGGGACGGTCCGGAGCCTTTTGTCAGTCATTTTTTGCAGATGTTTCGTAAAAAAGTCAATCGGATTACGCTGCGCTACGGGGAACCGATTGAGGGTGATTACACACACGAAGAGTTGTTGCTGAAAACGCAGACTTGGATAAATGCGCAGATTATCGACTTGGAGAGAAAAGAGTAATGCGAAAAATAAAATATTTGATTTTTTCGTAAATTATCGAAACGGCGAACGCACTTACCGCATATATCGTTCGTTTATAAAAAGTCTCGACGACTCTGTAAATCAAAGCTTTCGGAAAAATCGCTTTCATGAAAATTCTCAAAAAAATCTTCCTTTATTTTCTTCTTTTTCTGTTTCTCATCCTCGCCGGCGGAACACTGTTAGCCTATTTCTACGAAGACGAAATCGGTAAAAAAGCCATCACCGAACTCAGTAAATCGCTCAAAACCGACCTGCGTGTCAAAAAAGTGGATTTATCCGTCTTTTCGAATTTTCCCGAAGCGAGCGTGAATTTGAACGGTATTTTACTGGAAGATACCCGCAAAAAAGAACTGCTGAAAGCCGAGCGTTTAAGTTTTACTTTCGGGGTTTGGAGCTTGTTCGGCGATAACATCGAGGTCAAATCCGTGGTGATTGAAAACGGCGTACTCAACCTTTATACCGACGTGCGCGGGAAGACGAATTATGAGATTTTGAAAGAAAACGAAAGCACCGAAAAAGCCGCCCCGCAGGAGGAAACGGCAGGCTTTGCGATTTCTTTGCAAGAGGCTTTGCTGCAAAATGTTTTACTGCGTTATCAGGACGACCGCAGCAAATTTAAAATCAAAACTACCTTCGCAGATGCACGTTTTTCGGGTCAATTTTCGGAAACAAATTTCGCCTTAAAAAGCGAGTCGGACATGCTGCTGCACTACCTGCGCAGTCAGGGCGAGGACTATTTGAAAGGCAAAAAAATCAGTTACGACGCAAAGATAGACGTGGATTTGGCGGAAGGCAAATATCAATTCGAGCGCGTCGGTCTGCGGGTGAATGACAACGAATTTATCTTGGACGGAGACGTCGAGGTCGAAAATAAATTTACGCGTATGGATTTGCTGCTGACGAGTGACGATGCGGGCTTGGAATCGGTTATTCAACTGCTGCCGGAGGAGTATATGAACTACCTTGCCGACTTTACAAGTAAGGGGAAATTTGATTTTGAACTGTGGGTAAAAGGCAAATACAGCGAGCGCGAAATGCCCGAAACGGAGGCGACTTTCAGTCTGAAAGACGGCACTATTCGCAGCGCAAAACTGAAGGAGCCGCTGGAAGATGTGAACTTCGATGCGAAATTTACCAACGGTCAGTACCGAAATAACAAGACTTCGGTTTTTGAAATACGAGATTTCAGCGGAAAATTTGCGGGTGAACCCGTCGATTTGGGATTGATGATTTATAATTTTGACGACCCGAAATTGGACTTTAATCTCGACGGTACGCTGCCGCTGAAAACGATTTACGGGCTGTTCGACTCGCCGCTGGTAACCGACGGGGCGGGCGAAATCCGGGTCGAAGATTTTAAAATCGAAGGTCGCCTCGCCGATATGGAAAGTATGTACGGCATCAAAAAAGTCGAAGCGACGGGCAAAGCGATTTTTACGGACGCGGAACTGACGATTAACAAAAATAAATTCAGCGTAGAAAACGGTTTGGTGCTGTTGGACGGTAATATTTTTGAGGTCGAAAACCTGCACATTGTCGGCGCGGACAGCGATTTAAAACTCGACGGCACTTTCTTTAACGTGTTGCCCGTTTTGTTTGCCGATGAGAAAAATACAAAGAAAGCCGAGTTAGAATTTGACGCCAAACTCACCGCCGAACGCCTGAATATCGGTGCACTCGCCGACCTGACGACCGAAACGGCGGAAGTGCCGAAATCTTACCTAAACGAAGACAAACGCTTGGCGGTCAACGACAGTCTGCAAGCGAAAGGCGTGGAGCAGCGCACCCGTTTTACGAGTCTGCTGAAAGGAAAATTTGCCGCCGATATCGACGAGTTTTTGTACAGCGAAATCAACGGCAAGGCATTTAAAGGTCAGTTGGAATTTGACAATAACGCCATGTCGGTCAAGGGGCGCACGGATGCCATGGAAGGCGTTTTCGACCTCGACGGCGTGATGTATTTTGTCAATGCGCCGTATCTGAAAGCGAAACTGACCTGCACGGACGTAAACCTGAAAGAGTTTTTTCGGCAGTCGGAAGACTTCGGGCAGGAGGTGTTGACTTCCGAGAATTTGGACGGAAAAATCCACGCGAAAATTTACATTAAAGCCTACTTCGACCGCGAAAATAAATTTTTGGAAGACAAGCTGCAAGTTCTCGCCGGCATCGGCATCACGGACGGCTATTTGCGCGATTTGGAGATGTTGGAAGCCTTTTCGGACTATGTAAAAATCGAGGATTTGCGCAACATCAAATTCACCGACCTCAAAAATTGGCTGGAAATCCGCAACGGCAGAATTTTCCTGCCCGCCATGTTTATTCAAAGCAACGCCCTCAATATGGAGACGAGCGGCGAATACACTTTCGAGCATCAAATGGACTTTAACGTCAAAGTCAACGCGGCGCAAATTTTGATAAATTCATTCAGAAAACACAACAAAAAACTGAAGCCGCAGCCCGCGAAAAAGAAGGGATTTTTCAATCTGTATTACAAAATTCACGGTGACATCGACGACTTCGATTACGAAATGAACAAGAGAGAAGTCAAGCGCGATATGGCGCGCAGCGAGCACCGCCGCCGCGCGATACGAGTAGCTTTGCGCGAAGAATTCGGTAATTTGAACTTGTTTGAAGAGCCGGCGGATTGGGAAGATGAAGGGGAGGAGCAGCCGGCGGAAACGGAGTACGGGGCGCGGGTCGAGCCGGAGTATATCGAGGGGTTTTGAAATTGTTACAATATTAAATCAAGGTTGCTTTAGCCTCCTAAGATTTTGTATTAAAAACAGTAAATAATGTCACAAGTGAATCTTGAAATACAAAATCTAATTAACGTAGTTTCTCGTATAAACTTATCGGCGAAAGATGATAAGCGTTATGACTTTCTGCACGAAAGATTGGAAGCCGGTATTCTCTCCGACGCGGAAAGAATAGAATATATAGAATTGACCCTCAAAGCAAGAGAAATTAACGTAGAGCGTATGAAAAATTTAGCAAAGTTGTCCGTTTTAACGGGTAAAAGTATGAGAGATTTAATGCGGGAATTGAAGCTGTATTCGCCTGACGTATGAAAGTTAAATTACTAATTCAGCGTCAAATCTTAAGGAATTATAAAAAATCAGCGTAAAAACTCCCAAATCCCACATGAACAAAGAAATCCTCCGCCTCGCCGTTCCTAATATCCTCTCCAATATTTCCGTGCCTTTACTCAGCAGTGTCGATACTATACTGATGGGTTCGCTGTCGGGTCTGCACATCGGCGCGGTCGGTTTGGGCGCGATGATTTTCAACTTCGTTTATTGGAATTTCGGTTTTCTGCGTATGGGCACGACGGGCATCACCGCGCAGGCTTACGGCAGCGAAAATCGGTCGGATATCGTGCATACTTTGGGGCGGGCTTTGCTGATTGCCGGCATCTTATCGTTGCTTATTTTACTGCTGCAAGTTCCCTTTGAAAGTGCTGCTTTGACGCTGATGAACGTCGCGCCCGAGCAGGTCGATTTGGTGCGTACTTACTTTTACATTCGGATATGGGGCGCACCCGCTGCACTCGGTATGTATGCGATGTTGGGCTGGTTTTTCGGAATGCAAAACGCCGTCTATCCTTTGCTGCTTACCATCTTAATTAACGGCATCAATATTTTGGTCAGCTGGTATTTGGTAGCTTATCAAGGCATGGAAATCGCCGGTGTTGCCTACGGGACGGTCATTGCACAGTATTGCGGTTTGGCGGGTGCATTTGCTTTGTTTTTGTTTAAATACGGCGATTATCTCCGAGATTTTAAGCAGACGGCTTTAACACGCACCGAGGAATTAGGAAAATTTTTGCGCATCAACCGCGACATTTTTCTGCGCACGGTCGCGCTCACTTTAACCTTTACTTTTTTCTACAGCCAATCCTCGGAAGAGGGCGCGCTCATTCTCGCCGCCAACACGATTCTGATGCAATTTTTCAACTGGATGTCTTACGGTGTGGACGGTTTTGCCTTTGCCGCCGAGAGTTTGGTCGGAAAATATGCGGGCAAAAAAAACGAGTCCGATACTCGGCGGGCGATAAAATTATCCTTCGGTTGGGGCATGGCTTTCGCCCTGTTTTACACACTGTTTTTTTTCTTTTTCGGCAATGCTTTACTCCGACTTTTTACCGACCAAACGGACGTTATCGGTGCCGCAACGCCCTATCTGTGGTGGATAATTTTCATTCCTTTAGTCTCCGTTCCGAGTTTCATTTGGGACGGTGTTTTTATCGGTCTGACCGCCTCCGCTGCCATGCGCAACAGTATGATTATCGCCACCGCCGGATTTTTTGCCGCTTTTTTTCTGCTTGAACCCGGCTACGCTAATCACGGGCTGTGGGCAGCGATGTACGTCTATGTTATCCTGCGCGGCGTGGTGCAGTGGGCAATGTTTGAACGGAAAGGCACGGCGCTGACTTGACCGGTATTCTGCGGAAAACAGGATATCAAACATTTTATCGAGCATTTGAATTTGCAGAGGAGAGAGGAGAGAGTTCTGATTTCACCCTGTTTTCCTCTCTCCTCTCCCCTGACCCCTCTCTCCTAAAACTTTAAGAGCAAAGCGAGATATTTAATGTCATCCCGCATTTTCGAGTGCAGAGCCGCGTAAATTAACATTTCCTTTGTCAAACATTTATCATTCCGTAGGGCAACAGACAAAACGTTCGTCGAATAAAACAACATATTTCCTTTTTTGGGTTTATCTTCGCAGTTCCGTATTTCATACTATTTAAGCCATGAAAATACGCCAACTATTCACGTTTCGATTAACCCGCTTCTGATGAAAAGATTAATTTTATTTACCCTCGCCGCCGCACTTTTAGCGGTAGCCGCTTTTTACGGCATCAATCACTTTGACCAAACAGACTCCTTTTCCGAAATTCATACCGAAGAAGACGGAGAAGAAGGTTCCAAAGAAGTTCGCATCCGCGAAGCTCTCGAATGGAACTTTGAAATTACCAAAGACCCCGAGTTGGGCTATCCTCCCACCGAAAGATTAAAAACGGCTATCGACCAAACGCGTCGTTTGCAACAGCAATACTACGGCAACACTGCGAGCCGCGACGGCTTGGAAGATGCCCGCTGGCAAGAGCGCGGACCGAGCAATATCGGCGGTCGTACCCGTACCATTCTCTTCGATGCGGGCGACCCGACACGTAAAAAAATCTGGGTAGGCGGTGTGTCCGGCGGTCTGTGGTACACGGAAAATATTGACGAGAATCCCGTGCAGTGGAATAAAGTAAACGACTACCTCGACAATCTTTCCGTCGGTGCGCTCGGTCAAGACCCCAACGACCCGGATGTGATGTACATGGGTACGGGCGAGATTTATACGGGCGATATACGCGGTTTCGGTGTTTTTAAATCGGAAGATAACGGTATTTCCTGGAACTTACTGCCGAATGCTTCCAACGCCAACTTCGGCTTCACTCAATCTATCGTAATTCACCCCGAAACGAGCGATGTTTACGTCGGTACGGGTACGGGTGTTTGGCGCAGTCAAGACCAAGGCGATACCTGGGTGCGCGTGTGGAGCAACAGCAACGGCTCGAATATCGTGTATGATATGGAATACGAGGCGGGTAAATTTTGGATGTCGGGACGCAACCGTATGTACAGCAGCGAGACGGGCGACGCAGGCACCTGGACTACTCTCGGCGTTGGCAACGGTTTTCCGACGGGTATGTCGCGCATTGAGTTTACCATTTGCAAGCAACAGCCTAATATTATGTATCTTGTTGGTAATCAGGGCGGAGTGGGTTCGCGCATTTACAGTTCATCGACAAGCGGCGAGAGCTGGGTGCAGCGCAGCGAAGTCGTGCCGGGTCAGGACTTTACCAACGGTCAGGTCTGGTATGATTTGGATATCGCGGTCAATCCTTTTAACTGCGGTCAAATTACCGTCGGCGGTGTACCTGAATTTCACTCGAATAATGCCGCCTTCTCTTTTCAACTTTCCAACGGAAACTCACAAGGTACGACCAACGGTCACGTTGACCAGCACTTAATCGTCTATGACGACCAACAGGAAAACAGAATGTTTCACGGTAACGACGGCGGTATTTACTACCGTTTGCAGGGTAATGCAGGGCCGATTATCGACAAGAACAACGGCTACAACGTCACGCAATTTTACGCTTGCGCTTTCCACCCCGAAGAATACAGCAACTACATGCTCGGCGGTACGCAGGATAATAACTCTTTGCAACTCAACTCGCCCGGTATCGGTACGGCGCGCAACGTCAACGGCGGTGACGGTATGTTTTGCCACATCGACCAAAACGAAGGTAATATTCAAATCGTTTCTTCGCAATTCGGTAACTACGTGATTTCACAAAACGGCGGTCAGAGTTTTGACGGCGGCGTGAGTGTCAACGGTAGTTTTGTCAACATCAGTGACTACGACGACAATGCCAACGTACTTTACGCACAAACTTTTGACGGCGACCTTTACCGCTACCGTTTGGACGGAGACAATTCAAACCCTATCGTAAACACCGGTATCAACGGTTCGATTACCGCGATTTATACCGACCCCAACGTTGATGACCGCGTCTATATCGGCGCGGGCGGTCGTCTGTGGCGCATCGACAATGCCAATGACGGGCAAAATCTGAATGCGGTTTCTTTAAATCAGTTTACCGGTACGGTCATCAGTGTCGATGTAGAAAACGGAAATCCCGACCACATTTTGGTGACACGCAGTAACTACGGTATCGAAAATAATATTTTTGAAAGCACCGACGGCGGCGAAACCTGGGTAGGCGTAGAAGGAACGGCAGTAGCCAATAATTTGCCCGATGTGCCGGTACGTTGGGGAGTCTTTAATCCCGCTGATGGCAACCAAGCCATGATTGCTACGGAAGTAGGCGTGTGGGCTACGGACAATCTGGACGGTGAAAATACCGTTTGGTACCCACCCGTGCCCGGTCGCGGTACGCCGCTGGTGCGCACGGATATGTTGCAGGTCAGATTTTCCGACCGTGCGGTTTTGGCGGCGACTTACGGTCGCGGTCTGTGGAGTACCGATGTGTGGTCAGACCCGCGTGCCCGCCTGACGGTGCCGCGTGTGGCATACACTGACGGTCGCGTTTTGTTTGACGGAAATACTTCAATCAATGCGGAAGAATTTGCTTGGAATCTCGGTGACGGTACCGACAGCGATGAGACGACTTTCTACCACGTTTATGACGAAATCGGCACTTATGACGTGTCCTTAAAAATCAACAACAGCAACGCCGAAGATTTGAATGACTCGGGCAGCATCAAAGTATTGCCGAAGTTGTCATTGCCTTATCAAGAGTCGGAGGACAATTACGGCGGCAGTTTCGAGAGTAACAGCGAGCAATACGGCATCGACAATATCGGCGGCAACTCGACCTGGGAGCGCGGTTCTTCTCCGCATCCGTTTAAATTCGGTGCCAACACCGGCGACAATGCCTTCTCGATTGCCAAAGATACCGAGCATTACGAGGAAAACTCGGCGTCGATTTTGTACATGCCGAATTTCGATTTCAGCGACCGTACCATTTATCAGTTAAGCTTTTTTGCGCGCTACGAATTGGCGGGCGGCAGAGACGGATTTAACATTGAATATTCGACGAATAAAGGCGAAACCTGGCGCGTACTCGGCAACGCCGGCGGCAACTGGTACAACTTCCCGAATGAAAGCAACGCTAATACGCCCTTCCCCGTCGGTACGCCTTTCTTTACGGGTGAAAGACCGAGCTGGACGGAGTTTAAGTATAACCTGACCGAGCAGTTCGGCGGGCAGGAAGATGTGGCTTTCCGTTTTGTTTTCCGCGCCGGTTCATCGCCGGGTAACTACGCGGGTGTAGCTATCGACGATTTTAAAATCACGAAGTTTGAGGGCGAGCCGGTCACGACGATTATCGACCAATCTTTGGAGTTTAACACCGACGTCAACCCGAACGAGTTGATTGTTAAGTGGAGTACGCGCCCGGAGTATTATGCCGATAAATTCGAGGTTTTTGTATCGAGAGACGGCAATGATTTTACCAAAGAAGAAACCGTAGCCGCTACCGGTCGCGTGTTTGTCGGTACGAAAAATTACACCACCGTGCTCGACGGTCGCCGTGATTTATACTTCGTACAAATCCATGCCATCAGTACCAACGAAGCGGTCGGGCTGAACGATACGCTGCGTGCACCGATTATGGTTGCCAATAAAAATGAGGAGGACGGCGTTTTGATTTTGCCGAATTTCAGTTACTTCAACGGCAGCGTAGATTTGACTTTTACGGGCTACATCAACGAGCCGATTATCTTCGAGTTGTACGATATGTCAGGTCGTTTGATTAACACGGAAACAAGAATGATCGACGGCTTTACGACGACTTACGAGTCTCCGAATTTGGCGACGGGTATCTACATTCTTGCCTACAAAATCGGTGAGCAGGATTATCAAACTTATAAGTTTATGAAGGCGGAGAATTAAGCGAAAGCCTGTTTCTCGTCTTACAAAATCGGCTGTTTCCGCGCTCGGAAGCAGCCGATTTTATTTTACGGGAAGACGATAACACAAAAAACGCTCGTAAGAAAATTCAATTTCTTACGAGCGTTTTTTATTTTTATAAAAGTTGTCGATACTTCCGCATTAAAAACCCGTAACCCACAGCAGAAACCAATTTACGACGGATACGATGAGCGTCAAACCGAGAGCTGCCCAAAAATTACGGACGTGGAAACTGCCTAACAATTTACTTGCCAACAGCACGAGCGCACCGGTCACCAAAAAATTAAACAGCCCGAGCGTCAGCCAATTTATCGGCGTACCGAGAAACTTGACGACCGCACCGATAGTACCGTTGAGCAGTGCCATAACGAGCGCTATCAATATCGCCGAGCCGAAACTCTTGATGTGTACACTGCTCATGACTTTTGCGCCGACCAAAAAGGCAACCGCACTAAAAATAATGCCGAGAATGAAATTCATAGTTTTTCGTTTTTGTTTTGCAGTCTAAGCAGACCCTAACAATCCATGTCTTTACAAGGGTCGTGACCCCAATTTTTCAGGCTGTAACGCCAATCGCTCTCCTTGATGTCGCTGTCCGGTTTTTGCGCCGAGTGACGAGCCACGTAAGAGTTGACCTTTTGCATGTGTTCGTAGTCGCTGTCGGTCAGGTCTGCTTTTTTCTTGCGTTTGATTTTGATAATTTTCTTAGCGGATTTGCGACCGATTGACTCGCCGTCGCCGCTGTCTTGCCCGACCGATTTCGATTTATCGGTATCGAGCCAATCTTCGATTTCCGAGGGGGTCATATTGACATTGTCGTAAAAGTCATCATAGACTTCTTCTTTTTTATCGTCTTTCATTTTTTGAAAATTTTTGGTTAGAAAACAGACCTCTTTATATGATAATTTGGCTAAAGTGAGAATTGTATTTTTTCGTTTAAGGAATTAATTTTTCTCTTGCATAGCCGTAGCTACGGAAGTTAAAAATTCGTTTCTTAAACGGAAAAAGACTTTCTCAATTTGGTTAAATTATTATGTAAAGAGGTCTAAAGATAAAACGAGAAGGTTAACAGCTTGTTCACGAGACCAAACGCAACAAAGCCGAACGAAGTTTTTAACTTTCATTCGGCTTTGTATTTAGTACGAAACAGAGACGCACAGAGTCTAACGTCTAAAATCTAAAGTCTAATATCTTTCTCCCTACTCCACCAACAACTTCTTAACCGCCGTTCCCTCTTCTGTCTGCACCTCGACCATATACAGTCCTTTTTGCAGGGTTGAAATATCGAGCGTCGTCTGCTGCGGGTTGGCGACGCGGTTCAATACCGTCTGCCCGAAAGTATTGAAAATGCGAATATTTTCGGCCTGTAAGTCTGCGGTGGCTATACTGACCGTACTTTGCGCCGGGTTGGGCGAAAGGGTAGTTTTTTGCGTAACGAGGTCATTATTGCTTGACAAAACGGTATGATCGACAATGATAAAAGTCGCATCTGCGCCGGCATTGATGTCGATGGGATTGCCGTTGCTGTCGATAGCGTAGAGGTTGCTGAGCTGTATGGTAAAGGGGGTTTCGGCTACGGCGCGACCGATAATTAAATCTACAATAATCACGTAGGTTGTTTTGAAAATAACACCGCTGCCGCCGTTCGGTGTTCCCGCTTTGCGTGTGGCAGCCATATCTACTCTGCCGAATGCATGTAAATCTTTTTCTTCCCACAGCACGTCCGCACTTTCACCAAAAAAAGACTCCGTTTGGTATTCCGTATCCGTCGAGTGCGGGGGAATAAGGTCTTGCGGATAGTTCAACATATAAGACAAACCGTGAATATCATCGACGTTACTGAGTTCCATGGTTGCGGTGACTTCAATAAATTCCGGAGAATCAACGTCGAAATGAATGGTGTCGATATCAAAACTGACGCTTAATTCGGGTGCTCCTTCCGTATAGCTTTCGGGAAGTTCTTGAGTTTCCGGTGTATAATTGCTCATGACTGCGTCGATATCGCTTTCGTTGATAACTCCGTCGCCGTTCGAGTCAAAGTGTTTGTAGTTGATACCGGTTACCGTAGTCTCTGCCCAATCGGGACCGATTTGTGCTTCCCAATTTTCGTGCGCAAAAGGACGCGCCGGACCGGTAGTTCCGTAGCCCAACCCGATGTTTAACAAATCCGATACGTTTGCTTTTAAATCCGCATCTGCATCGCCCGGGTAAATACACTCACCGTAATTGCACATGATACCCAAAGTCAGTTCGTCTTCTACCTCTGAAATACAGGACAGGCTGACCGGATTGATACTCCAGGCACCGCAGCTGTATGCGTTGCCCGCCTCCGCGTAAGAATAAGCCAAAACCGCCCCTTCTTCTAAGTCGAGTTCGGCAAAAGTTATCTCCAAAAGATGACCCGTCGCAAAATCCAATAAATACATACCGCATTCTTCGGGTCCGGATTGTACGATACCGTAACTGTCACACTGCGCCTTGCTGCCGACGGAAAACAAACATAAAGCAAGCACAAGCGGAAATATTTTAAAATCAGGATATAAGGACATAACGGTAATTTTTTTGAAACGGAGTATTGAACGGAAAACGGGAAAAACGAAAGGCAGGTTCAGCCTGTATTTCCTTGTAATGACAGATTTAAAGACCGTTTCGCTGCACTGAATGCTAAATTTATGACAAAAATACACAAACTATTTTAAGGAAACCGGAACAAAAGATTACATTTGTCGGAATTATAAAGAGTCAATTTTTCTGTAAATTATTGATTATCAATTTTTTAAAACATCTTCATTTTTCAAAAATGTTAAGCAAAAAACTCACTACTTTACTCGATAAATTTAATAAACGGGAATTTTTACGTTTCGGAAAATTTATTCGTTCGCCGTATCACAACGAAAACGAGCGGATAATTTTATTGTATGAAATATTGCTTGAGTTTAAAAAAGCCGATTTTGAGGCAAAAATTGTGATAGAAAAGAAAACAGCTTGGCAGGAAATTTTTGGGAAAGAGAAGTATGAAGATGTCAAAATGCGGCGGTTGACTTCGGAAATGACAACACTGGCAGAAAATTTTCTTGTTTTGGAAGAAACTGAATTACAGCCCGGAGTTAAGAAGTATCTATTACTCTCCGGTTTAAAAAATAAAGACGCGGAAAAACAGTTTTTTGAGAAAGCGAAAAAAATGAAGACGGCTGCCGTAGGTAAATCTACAGACTATCATTTTGAATGCCTACAAACAGAGATTATACAGCACGAATTTATAGACAGTCACGTTCCGCAGACAAACACTCTTAAAAGTCTAAGTGCAGCAGACTATCATTTGGATAGTTATTACACAATTAAAAAACTGAAATTTTATTGTTCTCTTTTAAGTTATCAAAGCGTTCACGCTACCGAAGTATCATTTTCCGAAGTAGAAAAGATATTAGAAAATACGAAAAATTCAGTTGCTTTTACAGAACCTGCCGTAAAGGTCTATTACCAAACGGCTTTGTTACTGCAAAAAAACAATTCTGACGATATTTATAATAAACTGCGAGAGTCTGTAATCCAATATGAAAATTGCTTTCCCTTACCTGAATTACAACAAATCTATTTTCACTTGCAAAATTACTGCGCGGTAAAAATAAATGATGGTAAAACGGAATACTACAAATGGCTCTTTGACATTTATAAAACAATGATAAAGCGTAATATTTTGTTGGGTAAGGAAGATTTGAAACCGGGATTATACAAAAACATTATCACTCTCGGAGTCATAATGAAAGACTTTTCTTGGTCTGAAAACTTTATTCAAGCATATACAGACAGACTACCAAAGGAACACCGAGAAAATGCACAAAACTACAATCTTGCCAAGGTCTATTACCATAAGAAGGAGTATCAAAAAGTAATTGAACAACTACAAGAAGTGGAATACAAAAATATTATTTATGCTCTCGGAGGAAAAATGATGTTGGTAATGACCTACTTTGAAATACAGGAAGTTCGTTCGCTTGATTCGCTGATTGATAGTTTTCGTATATATTTACGCAGAAATAAGTTGATTTCCAAAAACGTAAGACAGCAGTATATGAATTCTCTGCGATTTACAAAGAAATTATTAAATGTAGCACCTTATGATACGAAAGGTTTGCTGAAAGTCAAGGAACAAGTTATAAAATGCAAGTCTCTTGCCGCCAAACAATGGCTCTTAGAAAAAATAAAAGAATTAGAGTAGTCGGTTTTGAAAACAAAACCGACTGCTCGTTAGGGAAGTTTTCTATCCGCCGATGATGTCTAGAATGACAATGTACCCTCCCTTAATCGTCTTTTGCTTCTTCCCCTGCAAAACTTCGACTTTGTTATTGTTTTGCAGTTGCGTGATTGACTTTTTGTTTTTCATTATTTAAAAATTTTATGATGAAAGTTAAGTAAAATACAAATGTAAAAAAAAACACAAGTGATTAAAATTTAATTTTAATATTTAACTTTTCCCACATGTCCAAACGCAAAAAACTCAAAAAGGCAAAACCCGCCCCGCAGCCTTCACAGTCCGCCGCGCCGTGGTATCTCAAGCCTGCCGTACATTGCCTTTTTCTTTTTCTGTTTGCTTCCGTTTTGTACGTCAATACCATAAATCACGATTACGCCCTCGACGATGCGATTGTCATTTACGACAATGAATTTACGACGCAGGGCGCGGCGGGCATCGACGAGTTGTTTAAGTACGATACTTTTCGCGGATTTTTTAAGGAAGAGGGCAAGGCAAATTTGGTTTCCGGCGGGCGTTACCGTCCCTTTACCCCGGCGATGTTTGCTCTGGAAATTGAAATTTTCGGACAAAGTACGAAGGTCGGACACCTCGGAAATGTATTGCTCTACGGGTTGCTGTGTGTCGTGCTGTATCTACTGTTGCGACTGCTTTTTTCGCTGAAAGTAAGCGAAAACAAAGCCCTGTTTGTTGCTTTTGCGTCGGCGTTAATCTTTGCGGCGCACCCTGTACACACGGAGGTCGTGGCAAATATCAAAGGGCGCGATGAAATTATGACGCTGTTGGGAAGTTTGGCGGCACTGTACTTTTCGGTGCGGGCGTGGCGCGAAAAGAAAATGCTTTTTACGGCTTTGGCGGCACTGTGCTTTTTTATCGGCTTACTATCAAAAGAAAATGCAATTACCTTTTTGGGCATCGTACCGTTAGCATTTTGGATTTTTACGCGGGCGAGTGTGAAGGAAATTGCCGTGCAAACCGCGCCTTATCTGCTCGTCGCAGCGGTGTTTTTGACTCTGCGTGCCTCCGCTTTGGCACCGCCCGAGGGTATGTCTTCCGCAGAAATCGAGCAAATTGTCAATCGCCCCAAAGACTTGATGAACGACCCTTTTCAAAAATTGGTCGGCACCCGCTACGTGCCCCTCTCGGCGGGGGAGCGCACCGCTACCATTTTTACGACTTTGGGGACTTATCTGCGGCTGCTTTTCGTGCCGATAAACCTGACACACGACTACTATCCGCGCCACGTCGAGGTGCATTCTTTCGGCAGTCCGTCCGCGCTTTTGTCGCTGCTGTTGTATCTTGCGATGGGGGTCGGCGGTGTGGTTTTGTCTTTGAAAAGAAATGTGTGGGGTTTCGTACTGCTCTTCTATTTAGCGACTTTGAGTATCGTTTCCAATCTCTTTTTCCCCATCGGCACGAATATGGCGGAGCGTTTTCTTTTTTTGCCTTCGATCAGTTACGCTTTAGCCGTCGCGCTGTTTGCGTGGTATCTCGGTGAGAAATATTTTGCGAAAAGCAGCATGGACAGACTAAAGGATTTTCGCGTACCTTTCTACGGAATTGCCGCGTTGACCGTCGTTTTTTCCGTGATGACCGTCCTGCGCAATCCCGTTTGGAAAGACAATTTTACCCTCTTCACCACCGACGTAAAAATCTCCGAAAACAGCGCAAAACTACAAAATTCCGTCGGCGGCGAACTCATCGCACAGTCCCGCAAACCCGAATACGCCGCCCGCGAAACCGCTATGCTCAACGAGGCTGTCGAGCATTTAAACAAGGCAATAGAAATTCACCCCGGTTACAAAAATGCTTTTCTGCTTTTGGGAAATGCACACAACTATCTGCAAAATTACGACCGCGCCGTTGCCGCCTACGAAAATGCCCTGCGCCTCGACCCGAATTACGAAGAAGCCGAAAATAACCTCGGCATCACCTACCGCGAAGCCGGGAAATATTACGGAGAGAAAAAAGGCGACATGCAAAAAGCCCTGCAAAATCTGCGCGAAGCCGAGCGCAGAATGCCGAACGACTACGAGACCGTCCGCCTGTTAGGTGTCGCTTACGGACAAATGCAAAACCACCCCGAAGCCATTAAATACTTTACCAAAGCTACCCAAATCGACCCGCAAAACGCCGGCGCATGGTATGACCTCGGCACGGCTTACTATTTTGCGGGTAACGAAGCGAAGCGCACGGAATATCACGCGAAGGCTTTGCAGATTGACCCGGAGTTTTTGGAGAAGCGGCAGAAGAATTAGTTGATGGTTGACAGTTGATGGTTGACAGGAAAAATTTCATACCGGAGAGCTAAATTTCTGACTGCGTCGAGTTCACTATTGATGGTCGGGAGAGGTACGAGGTACTTTTTTTGCCCAATGACAAAAGAGAAAACGGCAACCCGATTTTATCCAAAAAGAAGTACCCCGTACCAAAAGAAAACGGGCGCAAACACTCAAAAAGTGCTTGCGCCCGTCCACCGTCCACCGTCAAATCGTCCACCGTAAAAAAAAAACCGTCCACCGTCTAAGGCAACGCATTCAAAATATTATCCCGACGCTGACCGAAGCTCATCGCCTCCATCAAAGTCGCGGACATCATTTCTTCCAGATTGCCAAACTGCGTGTTGTAATCAATCTGACTGCGACGAATAACTTCGAGAGCTTCTTCGCGTCCGTAAGTGTGCGTGATTTCGCATTTTGCCGGTTCTCCGGGCAGTTGTTTGTAAGTCAGAAAGTAATGCTGCAAGCGGTTCATAATCGCCGTCGGTATTTGCGAGGCGTCCGTCCAGTGACCGTACACTTGGTCGTTTTTCAGGACTGCGATAATTTTATCATCCGCCTCGCCGCCGTCAATCATGCGAAAACCGCCGATCGGCACCGCCTGTACGATGATATTACCGTGCGTTACTTCGCGCTCGGTCAGTACGCAAATATCCAGAGGGTCGTCGTCGCCGATGATGTCGGCACGCCCCGTTTTTTCCATGCAGTAGTCCGCCACTTCGTCTTTGCACAGCGTCTGCGGCACAAAGCCGTAGAGTGCCGGTACGATATTCGAGAATTTTTGCGGACGGTCGATTTTCAAATAACCGGACGCTTTGTCCACTTCATATTTTACGGTATCGGAAGGGATGACTTCGATAAAAGCGGTCAGAGAATTCGGTGCATCCGCCCCGATATCCACGCCGTGCCACGGATGCGATTTGTACCGCAAACCAATCATCTTCCACAATTTTTTAAATGCATCTTCGCCCATAATTCTTATTATTTTGGTTACTCGACAAGTTCTGTGTTACATTGTCCGGATTTTGTCGAGGAACAATTTTTTTAAGTCGGATTGAAATCATTTTTTAAACGGCTTTTCGCCGGATAAGTTCGTGTAAAATTTACGCAAAGGTACGACATTTAAAAATGCCGCGCCCGACGATTATTCCGTGCATCCGGGTATTTTGTGTATCGTTCGGAATTTTTGACGGTAAAATGTAGCGAAGGTTACTTTTTTGCTTTCATTTAATTTACTTCCAAATGCACATGGTCATCGTGTCGCACCGCCCAACAGCCGTGAAAGCGGACTTTTTTATTCCCCGAAAAACCAAATCTGTCTTTCAAATGCGGCTCGATGAACAGCCGCCTGACTGCCTTTTTTTCGGTCAAATTACGCAAAAAGTAAGCTGTGCGCTCCGGGTCGATTTCCGTATTCTTTCCCGTGTTTTCCCAAACCAATTTTCCCGTCAAACCATAAATCCACCGCCCGGCGGCGGCACACTCGGCGGGCAAATCTCGCTCCCCCGGCAGCGGCGGCGCAAAATAGCCGTAGCCGAAAAGCGCGGGATTACGCTGCTTTTCTCCGCTGTTTTTGTCTTGATAGTGAAAGCAAACGTCCAACTTGCGCCCCGATTTGTGCTTTAAATGCGGATACAAACGCGGCTCGCCAAGCGGATGACTGCCGTCCAAATAATAAGTCACCGTACCGGGAAATTTACGCGCCACAGCCTCCGCAGTTTCGAGCATCACCTCCCGCATCCGAGGCGTGACGTAATGTCGATTGAGCAAGACAAACCCCAAACGATGCGGCTGCAAATGCTCGGAAAAAACGGGCAACGGCACCTTCCCGCCGCGCTCCGCAATCTTCGGAACGAGCAAAAAATTGATGCCGCCGTACAACAAAAAAAACAACGCCCAACTGCGAATAACCCGCAGCGGACGTGATTGTGTTTTCGGTAAAAAATAACGAATGACAAGAAACAGCAACAAAATGATACCGCCTGTCTGCGACAAAACGGTGAGTAAAATTGTCAGAAAACCCCAACCGAAGAATTTGAGAAGCAACAGAAAAAATTTGCGCATGGTATTATTTCTTTCGACATCTAACGCAAAAACGGGATGTTAGATTTTAAGCAATGTTCAAAGAAAGAAAGTCTGCCTCTCTGCATCCTCAACTCCTTTTTGAAAAGACATTCCAACTCCCCAACCTCTCAACCTCTCAACCTCTCAACCTTTTCAAATCCCCATTATCCTCCGGTTCAAATCCTCATCCGGCTCCGCGCCCGCAAAGTCGTCAAAGGCTTTTTCCGTCACTTCGATGATGTGTTTTTTGATAAAAGGCGCACCCTCGCGCGCACCCTGCTCCGGCGATTTAATGCAGCATTCCCATTCCATGACCGCCCAACCGTCAAAGCCGTAGCGCGATAATTTCGTAAAAATCGACTTAAAATCCACCTGCCCGTCGCCCAAAGAACGGAACCTGCCCGGGCGATTGACCCAGTCCTGATAACCGCCGTACACACCCGACCGACCCGACGGATTAAACTCCGCATCTTTCACGTGAAACATCCGGATGTGCTCGTGATAAATGTCGATAAATGACAGATAATCCAATTGCTGCAGTACAAAATGACTCGGGTCGTAGAGGATTTTTGCGCGACTGTGGTTGTTGCAGGCTTCCAAAAACATCTCAAAAGTAATGCCGTCGTGCAGGTCTTCGCCGGGGTGGATTTCGTAGCAGGCATTCACACCGTTTTCTTCAAAAACATCGAGCAGCGGCGTCCATCTTTTTGCCAACTCGGTGAAGCCCGCCTGCACCAGACCCTGCGGACGCTGCGGCCAGGGGTACATCGTGTGCCATATCAGCGCACCCGAGAAAGTCGCGTGATTGGTCAGTCCTAAGTTACGGCTCGCCTGTGCAGCCCACTTCATTTGCTGCCGCGCCCACTCGGTGCGGGCGGCGGGATTTCCTTTGACTTCCGCCGGCGCGAAATTGTCAAAACCCGCATCGTAAGCCGGATTAACCGCCACGAGTTGACCTTGCAGGTGTGTAGATAATTCCGTAATTTCTAAGCCGTGTGCCTCGATTTTTCCTTTCAGTTCATCACAATAGGTCTTGCTTTCCGCTGCTTTTTCCAAGTCAATCAAACGACTCTCCCAAGTCGGAATTTGAATGCCTTTGTAGCCCAAATCCGCCGCCCATTTGCAGACGGAGTCAAGAGCATTAAACGGGGCTGCATCGCCCATAAATTGAGCCAAAAAAATTGCGGGACCTTTGATGGTTTTCATAGTTGAAAAAGATTTTAAAAGAGGTAAAAACTCGAAACGTAAAGGTAGGAAAAACAGAAAGAAATCCGAATCGGAGTTTTGCTTTTGTCAGGAATATTCAGACAACAGGTGTATCATCCCGAAACGGCGAAACCGCCAAATGCAAGCGCACCAACCGCCGTGAAATGCGAATACCGACCGCCAAACACAGCAAAGCCAAACCCGTTAATTCTTCGTAAACCTGCTGCAAAATGAAAAAATCATAGAGACCGTGCAGCAAAACCGCACACAAGATTCCCTGTAAAATCAGCAGTAATTTTCCCCCTGCGGCAAACTTCGCCAACCCGAAATAATAACCCGCAAGCACGCCGAAAACCGCGTGCGCCGGCACCGCCGTAAAGGAGCGCACCAGCACCGTCGTCAGATCGAACTCAAAGGCGTACAGCACGTTTTCGGCCGTCGCAAAGCCCATGCCGACGAAGACCGTATAAACAATACCGTCCATCGGTTCGTTAAAAAATTTTTGGTGAAAAGGATAGACAAAAACGCAGGCGGATTTGAACAACTCTTCGGAAAGAGCCACGCCGACGAGGGCAAAAACGAGGGTCTGCCACAGTGTGCCTTCTTCCGAAAAACCGAGACCGTCGAGGTAAATTTGCAGATGCAAAGCGGGATAAGTAATTGCCGTGCCGAGCGCGAAACAAACGGCGAGCGGCAGCAGTTTTTCCCGCTCGTATTTGTCGATGCGAAAAATAAAAAAGCCAATCAGCAAACCCGGTAAAATCGCCGCGAGCAGCAACAAAACCGTCATTATTCGCAGGATTTAGCGGCATCCATCAGAACAATTTCTTCCGCCATCAGCGTCATTTCTTTGGTGCCGGGTTCCATGCCTGCCTGCATCTTGTAATCGCCGACCACTTCCGTATAAATTTGCTGAAAATCTTTGGTACGGTTTTTCAGATACGCCTTTTCCATTGCCAAATAAGCATTGCCGGCGACTGCGTATTTTTTACCCGTTTCGCACTCCGTAAACGTCGCCGCGTCGGCATAATAGAGGAAAGTACCGCGCTTGATGCCGTCGGTCTCTCCCGGCGTTTCGCTCGCCTCGGCGGGTATAGTATTTTCCGTGACGTCGAGCGCGTCTTGTGCGACTCTGTTTTTGTTGAGCGCGACGCTTTTGCCGACGTTGGTCGGGTCGAAATCAGAGTTGTCGGTGTTTTCGGATTTGGGCATATCGCAACTGACGATACACAGAGCGGTCAGTAAAAAGAGGAAAAGTTTCATAATCTTAGGATTTGAGATGAGTATTGCGGCAAAGGTAACGATTTGAGAGTTTTCAACCTTGAATTATCAATCCTGCTTCTCCGAAATCATCTCCGTTTCATCGGGCATCACCGCGCTTTTTTCGTAGGTATATTTCTCGCGCAAAGCCGCTCTTTTATCGGGCGTCAGGTTAAATTTTATGGTCAAATATTTATCAATACCACCGAAATCATTTTCCACAATTTCAAAAACTTTCTCGATGTATTCCTTTTGCACCATAAAAAGATTGGCGGTCGTTTCTTTGTCCAAACCGACGTAGCGCATTTTTTCAATACTGCTCATTGCCTTGTCGTAGCGGTAATAATTCGACATCAAATACTCATTGATAATCGTTTCTTTATCTACGCCGAGTGCCGATAAAATCATGGCGGTCGCGTAGCCGGTACGGTCTTTTCCGCCCGTGCAGTGATAGAGCAGCGGGTCTTCGGTGGTCAGTAATTTTTCAAAAAGCGGCTTAAAATCCGTGGCGGAACTGTCCGAAAATTCAGCCATCACGGTCGTAAAAAGCTCTTTAGCTTTCTCGCGTCTTTCACCGCCGAGAAAAATGCGGCGACGCAGTTCATTGTAGGCTTTTCCTTCTTTATCGACAATCGGCACCTGCGTGTATTCTCCCGCAAAATCGTCGGGCAATCTGTCCGGTGCTTTGCGGATTTCGATGTCATTGCGAAAGTCGATAACCTGCTGAATATCCAAACCGCGAAAACGATCGATGTCCGAGTCCGTCAAAGAACCCAAACGGTCGGAACGGTAGATTTTACCCCAACTCGTATAGCGTCCGTCGGTCGTCGGAATGCCGCCGATGTCCCGAAAATTACTCGCGCCCTGCATCGGAATACGTCGCTCGGAGACCACCGCGCTGTCCCGCTCCGCCACACCGATAACGCCGAAAAACAGACGGGGCGCACCTTTTTTATTTTCAATCACACCTTCATTCGCGTTGCGCAATTCCAAAACTTCTTTCTGCCAATCGATTTTTTCGGGCGACTCGCCGGCAAAGATTTTATAATCTCCTTTTTCCACAAACATCAACTTATAATCGCCCGTCGGTTGGTGAATGACGGAAATATTTTCTTCAAAAGTCAATGTCCGCTCGTCGATAATGTAGTCGGATTTTCCCATAAAATAGATAACCAAACCGATGGTAAGCAGGACTAAAGCGGCAATAATAAGAATACGCATTTTGTGTTTTTTTACTGTTTAGGTGTCTGACACTTGACCCGAGCAAATGACGAAAAAGTTGCTTTTGCCGAGGTTTTTGTGAACAGAAAGTGTCTGACACCGATATTACGGACTTCGCTCAAAAATTATATTTTATTCGCAAGACTTTCGCTTTTTATCGGTAGCAGCGCCGGAAACCTAAACAGTTGCATTTCTGTGAAAAAGACTGTAAGATTAAAGAGCCGGGCGGCGGCATTTGTTCACTTTTTTTGCTTAACAAAACTGGGAGGAAAATTCGCTTTTTTTCCGAAAACCCTCCGGAGCGTTTATCTTGCGCGGAATATTTTTAAAATCTTTAAACGCACCCGTCATGAAATTTCCCGCACCGCTGCCCGTCACCGAAATCGCCGAAAAATATAACGCCCGCCTGCTCGGCAATGCCGAAAATGAGGCGACCGGCATCAACGAAATTCACAAAGTCGAAGCCGGCGATATTACTTTTTCGGATGTTGAAAAATATTTTAAAAAATCGTTGGAGTCGGCGGCAACCGTTATTTTGCTTAATAAAGCCGTGCCTGTGCCGCAGGGAAAAACGGTCTTGGTTTGCGATGACCCCTTCGCGGTTTACAACGATTTAATTCTCAGGCACCGACCGCTGCGCCCGCTGTCGGCTGCAATTTCCGACGAGGCAAAAATTCACCCGACCGCCGTCATCGAACCCGGAGTCATCATTTCCCACCACGTAGAAATCGGCGCAAATTGTCACATTCAAGCGGGTGCAATTATTCACGAGTACAGTTATTTGGGCGAAAATGTCAACATTCAATCGGGCGCGATTATCGGAACGGATGCTTTTTATTACAAAAAAATTGACGGAGCTTTTCAAAAATGGCGTTCGGGCGGCAGAGTAATCATTGAGGACAATGTCGAAATCGGCGCGGGTTGCACGGTCAACAAAGGCGTCTCCGGCGACACGGTGATCGGGGCGGGCACGAAGCTGGACTGTCAGGTACACATCGGGCACGGCGCGGTCATCGGCAAAAATTGTCTGCTCGCCGGGCAGGTCGGTATCGGCGGCAAAACCATCGTCGGCGACGACGTGATTATGTACGGGCAGGTCGGCGTCGCACAAAATCTGTACATCGGCAACGGCGTAATTATTTTAGCAAAATCGGGCGTTTCCAAAAATTTAGCGGCGGGCAAAACCTACTTCGGCTACCCGGCGGGCGAGGTACGCACAAAGTATAAAGAATTGGCGGCGATGCGGCATCTGCCGGAGTTTTTTAAGAAGTTTTATAAGTAGCGGAAGCAGAAAAAAGAACGGATGTTTCCTGTTTTTGTACCGGTACGCTTTTTGTCTTAAAACAATTCGTTATCTGCTCATATTATGCTCTAATCTTTCTTTCTAAGATATTTAAAACAAGCAGACAGAGAATTTCAGCTTGCTGCTTTTGTTAAAGGTCTCACTGTCCGGAATACTTGAAGAATTTGCGTTTGCCGCTTCAATCGAAATAATACCGATGACCTCTATTGTCCGAGTCTGCTCAAACCATATTTTTCACACAGATACTTCATCCCTTTGTTTCATGGTTTTTCATTACCGCTTTTCGACCTCTCATTAAGGGCTTCGGAAACAAATACTCTACACATTTGACAGGATTATTTTCCGTTTAAGAAACCTAAAAAATAGTTCCGTAGCTACGGCTATGCAACGATTTTTTAAATTCCTTAAACGAAAAATCTTCTCTGTCAAGCCGCGTAGATTATTTATTGCCGAAGCCCTAAGTCGAGGAATATTTTTTCTATTCAATATACACAGAAACTTATGAATCGTACAATATTTTCACTGTTCGCGCTGCTCACAGCTTTTCCGGTACTCATCTCAGCGGTTTCGGATAAGAGCCTGTTTACCTTAATATTCGAGGGAATACAGTCTCACGTTACCAAAAACTACGAAGACCGGACGAAAACCGAAGCCGCCCCCGCAGCGACCCTGATGTCGGACTGTGATTGCACAGAATACCTCTACCTCAACGACATTGCCCTCGGCGAAGTACACAAATTTGCCGTTGACCCGACGACGGGTGACATCACCGAAATCGGCAGCCCGTGGATGGGCGGTTTCGACAGTCCGCACGGTTTGGGTGTTGACCTCAACGGTTTTCTTTACATCGGAAATCACCCTTCCGACGGTCCGATACGCAAAGTGACCTGCGACGGTAATATCATCGACGCGGATTGGAACACTACTATCACGGGCGGCGGATTGACTAATATCGGCAGCGTCGGCAATTTTATTCTCGCCAACGGAGCGTTTGAAAGTTCGGAGTTCAGTAACATTCAGGTTTTGGATGCTTGTTCGGGCGACCGACTCGGTTCTATTTGTTTGGAAGGTTCAAACTTCGGTGATTGGGGAATGCAGGTACTTAACGACGGAACGGTGTTGGTCACGGAAGGTATCGACATACAGTTGGGTTTCGGCGCACCCGCTACCAAGACAATTTGGAAATTTCCCTTCGACGAAAATCTTATCGGCAACGCAGACCCCAACTGCGTCACACCCTTTGTACAGGGCGGTTATCTGAATGATTACGAAGAAATTTACGGCATTACTTCCGACGACACGCACTTGTATATGGTCGCTCGCAAAAACGGCGGCAATACTTTTTTGGTAAAAGTCGATGCAACCACGGGTGCTTTCGTGGCGGAAATCAACGAAAGTACCATGAGCGGCACGGACGGCAGCAACCCCGGCTACAACGGTGCACGCGGTATCATCTACGCACCGTCGAGCGACAAATTGTACGTTTCGGGTATTGAAGATTGCATTTCTATCGTCAATCCTGCGGACTTGAGTTACGAAGGCGCGGGCGCGGGCATCGTAACCAACGGCGAACCCAAGGCTATCGGTATTTTAAAGGAATGCTGTCCAAACGTAACGCCTTTGGCATTTAACGAAACAATCTGTAGCGACGGCAACGGTGAACGGTTATTCTTGCAGGATTTTCTCAACTGCGGCGACGGTGTCATTTGTGAAGGGCAATGGTCGGTGCAAACTCCGAATGCCAATCAGGTATTTGAAAGCTGCGATTTGAGTATCACCGTTAACGGCAGCGGCTGCGGTACTTACGTTTTGGAAAAAACCACGGGCGCAGCGGGTAATCAACAGTGCGGTGCTTTTCAAATCGAGGTGCAGATTTGTACCGAAGTACCGGGCGCGGACAACATCACACCCGCACAAGGTACTTGTACCGGCACTACACCCAACGATGATGCGACCGTTAATTTAACGGGCGTGACGGGCGACGAAGCAAATATTACTCCGGGCGCGACTTACTCGGGGCCTGCTTACGGCGGTGCTTCCAACACTAACGTCAGCGGAGGCAGCGGTCAGTTTACGGGACTCGTACACGCTACGCAATACACCGTGCGGGTGTGGAACGGCTCGGACGGGTGTTTCACGGATGAAACTTTTACAACTCCCGATGTTCCTACCTGCGTACAGCCCCTTTCCCTCGGTAATCGGGTCTTTCTCGACGGTAATAACGACGGCGTACAAAACGGCGCAGAGTCCGGCATAGACGGCGTAACTCTGCAATTATTGACCGCCTCGGGTGCAATCTACGACAGCGACCCCGACACACCGGGCGTACAGGGATTGACCGTGACCACGGCAAACGGCGGCTACTACCGCTTCGACAATTTGCTGCCCGGCAGCTACATCGTCGAAGTGCTGCCGAGCAATTTCGGCGGTGCTTTAGAGAATTACGGCAGCTCTACGGGGGCGGGACAGGAAGCCGACCCCGACAGCAACGGCGATACCAACGATAACGGTCTCGATACGCCGACGAGTGCGGGCGCAATTCGCTCGGGTGTGGTCACGCTCAGCGACTCCGAACCGACGGGTGAAGCAGAGCCGGGTGCCTACGGTGCGGGAAGTACCACAGGTACGGCTGCCGCAGACGATTTATCCAACCTGACGGTAGATTTCGGTTTTCAGCGTTTGCGAGACAATCCGGACTATGAAGACCCGCAAAATCCTTGTCCGCAGGAGCCTTGTCACTTCATCAGTAACAGCGTTTACCTCGGCTCGGGGGTGAGCAGCGATAACGACACAAACAATACTTCGACTGCCGACACCGACACCGACGACGGTGTAGCTCTCGGAAGCAACCTGAACTTCGCACCCGGCGGTACCATCAACTTCCCCGTCACGATTTTTAACTCTTCGGGCAACGACGTTTTCCTCTTTGCGTGGGTCGATTGGAACGGGGACGGCGACTTCGACGACACGGGCGAGCAAATCAGTAACAACAGTTACAACGGGACTACTTTCAGCGGTACTTTCATGGTGAATTTACCGGCTGCCGTACCGACCGATGCTTTACAAAATGAAGCTTTCGCCGCCCGCTTTCGGGTGAGTACGGACAATACCAACGCGAACTCTCCCTGCGGCAGCGGCGACTGCGCCGCCGACGGAGAAATTGAAGATTATTTGCTGTTGATTGAATGTCCGACGTCGGTATGTACTCCTGCGGAGGTAATAATTATCAGAAATTGAGAATACTTTCTTATCCCAAAAGACCCGTTTTTATTTTGTAAAAACGGGTCTTTTTTTTGGTCGGGTTACTTTTTACGTTCTTCATGTTTTCAGAAAGAAAAAACACGTCGGTCCGGGTCACAGAACAGCGTTTTCGTATCGGCATTTATCTGATATTCATGCAACAATTCTGTCTTTTCGGGTCAAAATGCAAAAGAAAGAGTCTTCTCGAAACGATGCTGCCTGACACGAAATTTAAAATTTCAACAAACGGTTTGCAGAGACGGTTAAAGTAATGAGTTTTTACTGCAAAACAACCGAAACCGAACAAAATGAAAAACCTGAAAGCCTACCTCGACGCGCAAGTCGAACGCTACAATCGCCCGGATTTTATTCCCGCCGACCCCATTTCGATTCCGCATCGTTTTGAAAAATTGCAGGACAAAGAAATTATCGGTTTTTGGACGGCGGTACTCGCCTGGGGGCAGCGCACGACCATTATCAACAGCGCAAATAGACTCATCGAACTCACCGACGGCGCACCGCACGACTTCATCGTCAATCACACCGAAAAAGACCGCGCGCGTTTTTTGGATTTTAAACACCGCACCTTTCAGCCTACTGATACGCTGTGGTTTTTGGAATTTCTACAACGGCATTATCGCAAAAATGACTCGCTGGAAACGGCTTTTTCGCAACACCTGACGGCGGAAGACGCGACCGTAGAAAATGCCCTGCGCGGCTTTCACAATTTGTTTTTTGCCGATGAAAATGCACCGCAACGCACCCGCAAACACATCGCAACGCCGGCGCGAAAATCTTCTTGTAAAAGGCTGAATATGTTTTTGCGCTGGATGGTGCGCGATGATGATAAGGGCGTGGATTTCGGACTGTGGAAAAGCATCAAACCCGCGCAGTTGCTCATTCCTTTGGATGTCCACGTCGATAGAGTCGCACGTCGTTTGGGGCTTTTGCACCGCAAACAAACGGACTGGCTATCGGTATTGGAACTGACGGAAAACCTGCGAAAATACGACGCCGACGACCCGGTGAAGTATGATTTTGCGCTGTTTGGTGCGGGGGTTTTGGAGAAGAAAGAGGGGGTACGGTGACTTGATTCTGTCATTGGTTGAAACCGATATTACGGAGAGGCTTGCAACGGATTTATGAATCTGAGGAAATACTTTTTAAACTCGCTTCAATCTCACTGATTTCCGCACTCCCGTTGATTTTCGCCTTGCCGATTTTTTCCAAAAACGTAAAATTTATCTCGCTGCCTGCGTTCTTTTTGTCTTTGCGCATCAAGTGAATCAATTCCGAAAAATTACTCTCTGCTACCGGTGCCGGCTGATAAATGCGCGTGATAAAATCCTTGATTTCCGTAAATTCTTCTTGTGACAAACCGGCATTTCCGACCGATAAATACGCCTCGGCAATCATGCCCGCCGCCACCGCCTCGCCGTGCAACAGAGAGCTTTCGCTTTCCAAAGCATGACTTTCTAATGCGTGACCGACGGTATGTCCGAAATTTAAAGCCTTACGCATGCCTTTTTCAAAAGGATCGGCTTCGACGACGGCTTGTTTTATTTTTAAAGAAGGCAGGAGAAATGCCGTCCAATCCACCGTTTTCAAATCTTGAATTTGTCGGATTTTTTGCCAATGTTCCGCATCTGCGATGAGCGCATGTTTAATAATTTCGGCGAAACCGCTGCGGATTTCGCGCTCCGAAAGGCTCTGCAAAAATGCCGCGTCAATCAACACCGTCTGCGGATTATTGAAAACGCCGATGCTGTTTTTGACGTGGTTAAAACCGATACCCAATTTGCCGCCGACCGAGGCATCGACCTGTGACAGCAGCGTAGTCGGCATTTGTAAAAAGTCCATGCCGCGCTTGAATGTACTCGCGCAGAAACCGCCCATGTCGCCGATAACGCCGCCGCCGAGATTGAGGGTCAGAGAGTGCCGGTCGGCATTGTTGTCCATCATTTGCCTCCAAATCTCGGTGCAGGTTTGAATATTTTTGTGCGACTCGCCGGACGGAATTTCGATGACGAAATAATTGAAATCATGCAGCACTTCCGCTACCGTCGGCAGGCAATGTGTGCGCGTATTTTCATCGACAAGTACGGCGATTTTCGTATAATTTCGCTCGGAAAGTAAACGGTGCAGCAGCGCGCGAAAGTCGCCGATTTTGATGTCGTAGTCTTGTAAGGTAATGGTGTGCATGTGTTACGGTTGACGGTTTTACGGTGGACGGTGGACGGCGCTCCGGCAATCAATTTTCGGTAGCTTCTATGTTGATTTTTCCGGCTAAGTCTCGCGGCAGGCGGATGGACTTTTCGCCTTGTAAAATCTTTACTTCGCGGCTCGATTTTTCTTTAATTTCAAAAGTCGTATCGGGCAAAATACCGAGTTGCCACATCTGTGCGGTGATGTGCTCGTTGAGTTGATCAGAGGCGATTTTTGCGCTGTGCATTACTTCTAAATTGAGCAGCGGATTAGCGGGATAGCCGCGCTTGGTCGGAATGGGCGAGCCGTGCGGATCGGTCTTCGGGAAGCCGAGTTCGGCATCGACTTCGTCCAGTATTTCTTCGGTGAGCAGGTGCTCGTATTTTTCGGCGTCTTCGTGGATTTGCTCTTCGGTCAGCCCCATTTGTGTCACCAAATAAGACTCCCACAGACGGTGGGCGCGCACCATACGTTTGGCTTCTTCTTTACCTTTTTCGGTGAGTTCTAAGGTGCCTTTTGCGAAAAAACCGCGTTTGCGGAGCTGCTGCAAGTGACTTTGTAAAATGCGTGTGGAAAAACCGACGCGCTTGTCGAGGTTTTCCTTGGTGAGTTTGCCGCGCTGTTGCAGACGATAGGCTTCTTTCAAAATGTCTTCGGTCTGAATGCGCAGGCGTAATTTTCGCTTTTGCAACCAACGAAAAATTAAACCTTTAGACGGGGAAAAAAGCGCGGCGAGAAAGTAAAATGCTGTGGCGGTAATCGCCATCGCGGGTCCGGGTGTGGTGTCGTAAATAATGCTGAAAAACAGTCCTAAAATTGCCGAAAACAGACCAATCAGCCCGCTCAAAGTCAACACATAAGGCAGCCGCGCAGTCAACAACAGCGCGGTAGAAGCCGGTGTAATCAACATGGCAACGACCAAAATAACACCCACCGTCTGCAAAGAAGCAACGACCGCAAAAGACAGCAGCAGCATCAAAAAATAATGAATAACCCGCACCGAAATGCCCATCGTCTCCGCGATGACCGGTTGGAAAGTCGTCACAAAAAGATAGCGGTAAAAAATGACGATACTCAATAATACATAAACGGTAATCACGCCCGTCAATATTAAATCTTGGTCGCTGACGCCGAGTGAATTTCCGAACAAAAAGTCCTTTAAATCCAAATGCACGCCGTCGTTTTTGCTGATTTTGGAAATGCCCATGACGCCGATAGAAAACATCGCCGTAAAAATGATACCGATTGCCGCATCGTTTTTAGTCTTAACGTTGCGTTGAATCCAAGTTATCGCCACCGCCGCGAAAAGCCCCGCCAAAACCGCCCCGACAAAGAAACCCAATGCGCTGTAACCGACTATCATAAAGGCGAAAACCACGCCCGGCAGTATCGCGTGCGACAGCGCATCGCCAATCATCGACATATTGCGCAGCACGATAAAACAACCCAAAACGCCGCACATCAGTCCGACCATGGAGGAGGCTAACAAGGCGCGAAACGCCCATTCCTGTTGAAATATTTCGAAAAAATCCATTGTTTTGTTGATAGTTGATAGACGGCTTCCGTATTTTCTGCCTCTTTTCGTTTTAATTCGCAATACCTTCCTTTCGGCAAAAGTACGGCGTTTTTACAAAACACAAACAAAATTTTTAGAGTCGTCTAAATCAAAACAATCAATCACGGAGCTTGTTTTTCGTTATTTTAGATAATTCAGATTTTTCAAGGCGGTCACCAAAGGCAAGGATTGGAAAAAAATTAAATATTCTCAAATTATCGAGAGTCAACTCGAACGGACAGCAAAATGAGTCATCATTTTCTGTCAACGAAACCTACTTTCCGGATACTCTAAAAAAACGTACATTTGACTTTCGTATCAAATTAAAAACCATAAAAGACCGAAACTACCTTAGAGGAAACGACCTGATTTATCAAACTACCTCAATTTAATCGACATCTATGCGCACCATCGACATCCGCACCACGCAAAATGTGACTATCGAATACGAACTCGCTCCCGTCAGCGACCGCATTTTTGCTTACCTCATCGACCTGCTGCTGCTGGCGACGGTGCACACGGTTTTTGCCATGATGTTGCTCAATTTATTTAACGTACAAGACGACCAAATTTTCGCTTTTGTCTTCGGTTTTCTGCCTTTTTTCGAACTTATCCTCTACCACTTTTTCTTAGAGCTTTTGCGCCACGGTCAGACCTTCGGCAAGAGTGCGATGGGCATACAAGTCGTGCGCACCGACGGGCAACAACCCACCGTCGGCGACCATCTGCTCCGCTCGATTTTTCTGATTATCGACGTGATTTTTTCCTCCGGAATAATTGCCGTGCTGCTCATCAGCTCTTCCGACCGCCGCCAAAGATTGGGCGACATGACGGCAAATACTACGGTTATCAAAGTCAAACAAAATCTGCGTTTCCTCCTTTCCGACATCCTCAAAATTAACACCTTAGACGACTACGAACCACAATACACCGAAGTCAAAAAACTCAGCGAGCAGGACATGCTTTTGATAAAAAGCGCACTCAATCGCTACGCCGAGTTTAAAAACGACGCCCACGCCCGCGTCATCCGAGAGGTCACGGAAAAGGTGCGACAAAAGCTGGACATCGTCGAAGTGCCGCGCGATAAACCGGAATTTTTGCGGACGCTGCTGCGGGATTATATTGTACTGACAAGGTAATATAGGTGGTAGGTGGTTGTTGGTAGATGGTGGCTTTCGGAAGAGTCTTCCGACGGCATGTAATTCTCTAACAAGACACCTGTTTTTGAAGTCTAAAATCCCAAATTTTCAAGTCCTATTTAATCAATATCTTTGCCGACGCTAATATGAAAACGACCGCTTGTAAAATATTTCTACTGTTGCTGCTGTCGGCTTGTTCTCCTTCCGAACGAGACGAAAATGCGGCGGAAAATGCAATCGTGCAAGACACCTTATTCGATATTTTGCGAGGAGAATTGGTAAAGGAAACAGAGGACAGTGTATGGTACGAACCTTACGAAAGAAAAATTCCGAAGGTCAGAAAGATTTTCAAAAAAGGCAGAGTTTATACCTACCGAGCGATTTATCGAAGTGACAACGGCGATACTTTATCTGACAGCAAAATCAGGTTAATTCCTTCGGGCGAAAGAATTGACTTTGCGCCCGAAATGCAGGACAAAGTGATACTTGTTTTTGAAGATTATCAAAAGGACTCCGTGAATTTAGCGCAGCATGATTTAAATCCGAGTTTAAAAAATTGGTGGAGTGAAACAACGGAAGGCATTATTGAAAATTCGGAAAGAGTTTGGATGCATCCGATTAGAGTAAACCAATATAAATTTACGGAAGTTGCGCCTTTTCCGGAGGTGATGTTTCCTTTGACCGCCGGAGACCAATGGGACACCGGACTCAACATCCACGACGGATGGGGAGAATGGTCGAATACCTCGGGGCGCAGTGAATATCGGGTAGTCGGTAAAGATTTTTTCACTTTGCAAGACAAGCAAACGGACGTTTGGAAAATCAAATCTCAGGCTGATTTTCCCTTCGGAAAATCTCATCTCGATTACAAGTTCAGCAGCAATTACGGTTTCGTAGAGTTTATTTACAAAAATTACAAAAAGGAAACCTTACAGATTAAATTGATTAAAACAGAATAAGAACTAAATGGCGAGAAAAGGAAAAAGGCAACGCAAAATTTTTAAAAATGTCACGATAACCGGTATCGCGGACAAGGGAAAAGGCGTGGGCAGAGACGAAGAAGGGCAGGTGATATTCGTGGAGCGTGTGGTGCCGGGCGACGTGGTCAACGTGCAGAGTCTGCGTAAAAAAAAGCGGGTGCATCAGGGCTATCCGATTGAGTTTTTGCACCTCTCCGAAAAGCGTGTCGAGCCGTTTTGTCAACACTTCGAGCATTGCGGCGGCTGCAAATGGCAAAATTTGAGCTACGAAGAGCAATTAGCCGAAAAAGAAAAAAATGTCCGCGATGCCGTGCAGCGCATTGCGAAGACAGAAGTAGCGGATTTTCAACCGATATTGGGCTGTGAAGAGACGACTTTTTATCGCAACAAAATGGAATTCACCTTTTGCGATAAGCGGTGGCTGACCAATGAAGAGGTGGCGGCCGGTGTGTCCAATAAAGAAAACGTCCTCGGTTTTCATCGCGCCGGTGCCTTCGATAAAATTTTGAATATCGAAAAATGTTGGCTGCAATACGAGCCTTCCAATGCGCTGCGTAACTATATGCGCGAACTCGCCGAGGCGCAAAATTTGACCTTTTACGACCCGCGCAGTAAAGAAGGTTTTTTGCGGAATGTCATCATCAGAATTACCTCGCTCGGGGAGATTTTGATAATCATGATAGTGCGCGACCCGGCAATGAAAAAGATTAAAAAATATCTCGACGGGCTGTTGGAAAAATTTCCGAACATCACGAGTTTATACTACTGCGTCAATCCGAAAGTGAATGACTACATCGGCGATATGGAGATGAACTTGTACAGCGGCGAGGCTTATGTGCGCGAAAAATTGCGCCACGTAGAATTTAAAGTCGGCCCGAAATCCTTCTTTCAAACCAATACACATCAGGCGGAAAAACTGTACGATGTCGTCGCCGAATTTGCCGACATGGACGGTAGCCAAAATGTCTATGACCTCTACACGGGCGTAGGCAGTATTGCACTGTATTTGGCAAAAGATGCCAAGCAAGTCGTCGGTATCGAAGAAATAGAAGCAGCCATTGAAGACGCCAAAGAAAACGCTGAACGCAACAAAATCGACAACTGCATCTTCTACGCGGGCAATGTGCGCGACATCCTCACCGATGAATTTGCGGACACACACGGCAAACCCGATATTGTCATCACCGACCCGCCGCGCGCCGGTATGCACCCGAAGGTCGTCGAAATGTTTTTGAAGTTAGAAGCTCCGAAAATCGTTTACGTTTCTTGCAATCCGGCGACGCAGGCAAGGGATTTAGCGGTTTTGAGCGAAAAATACGAAGTGCTGAAAATGCGGGCGGTGGATATGTTTCCGCATACGCATCACATCGAGAGTGTGGCGTTATTGGCGTTGAGGGGTTAGGAGGTTGAGAAGTAATCCGAAATTTGTAAACAAAAATTAAGTTCAGATGAATAAATTATTTTTTCTTTTTTCGCTTTTATTTGTGTCGTTCCTCGGCTCGGCACAACAGGGTGCGCTCGTGCTGACCGACGGCTCGGAGCCGACCGATAAAGCCGCGATGTACGCCGCCCGTATTCAGGCAGCGGATATGAAGGAATTGCTGACCGTCATTGCTTCCGACGAAATGGAAGGCAGAGAAACGGGGGAAGCGGGACAGCGCAAAGCCGCTGATTTTATCGCCGGAAAATTTGCGGATTTGGGGCTGCCGAAGAAAGGAGAAAACGATACTTATTTTCAGGAAATCGTTTATACGGCGGAAAGTTGGGCGACGATAAAATTGAACGTCAACGGCGCGGAGCAGAAAAATATGCGTCAGTTTTACGCTTTTCCTGCGGTCAATCAGGATATGAAAATCGAAGCGGACGAAGTCATTTTTGCGGGTTACGGCATTGACGATGCGAAATACAGCGATTACGAGGGCGTCGATGTCAAGGATAAAGTCGTGCTGATTTACTACGGCGAGCCTGTCAATAAACGCGGTGTAAGTCGCCTGACAGACGACGGTTCGATTTCGGAATGGTCAACGGATTATCGCAGAAAACTGCGGGCTGCGAAAAAATACGGCGCGAAGGCAGTCTTGATTATCGACGATAAAATTCAGAAAAACATCGCGGAAAATCGCCGCTTTCTGCTGAGTCCGCGCATGCGTCTCGGGCGCGGGGAGGAGCCGGCAAAAAATTATGCGAACAGTCTTTTTATCTCTCCCGAAACGGCAAAAGCCGTCATCGGTGACAACTACAAAAAGGTCGTCAAAGCCCGCAAAAAAATCAGTAGAAAACTGAAACCGCGTCCGGTGACTTTGCCCGTAGATTTAAAAATCAAGCAGGAAGTCGATGTCAAAAAACTCGTCGGCTCGAATGTCGTCGGCTACATTGAAGGCAGCGACCCGGTTTTGAAAAATGAAATCGTCATCGTCTCCGCGCACTACGATCACCTCGGTAAGCGCGGCAACAGCATTTACAACGGTGCGGACGATAACGGCTCGGGCACGACTACGGTTTTGGAAATTGCCGAAGCACTCGCCGCTGCCAAAAAAGACGGAAACGGTCCGCGCCGCACGGTCATTTGTATGCTCGTATCGGGCGAAGAAAAAGGTTTGCTCGGCTCGAAATATTACGTCGAAAATCCGTTGTTTCCTTTAGAGCAAACCATCGTCGATGTCAACGTCGATATGGTCGGCAGAAGTGACGATAAGCACGAAAACAGCAACTATGTGTACGTCATCGGCTCCGACCGCCTGAGCAGCGAACTGCACGAAATCAACGAAGCCGCCAACCGAAAATACACCAATATCGACCTCGACTACACCTACAACGCCGAGGACGACCCGAACCGTTACTACTACCGCAGCGACCACTACAACTTCGCCGAAAAGGGCATTCCCGCCATTTTTTACTTCAGCGGCGTGCACGCCGACTACCACCGCCCGACGGATACGGTCGAAAAAATCGAATTTGAAAAAATGGAAACCATCGGGCGTTTGGTGTTTCACACGATTTGGGAATTGGCGAATCGGGACAAAGCGATAGAAGTGGATGTGACGCAACCCTAAGACGGCAGACGGTAGTTTGGCGGACGGTGGACGGGTGTGATAATGCAAAAAATATCAACCTGAAAACCTTGGCAACGTTTTGGCGTTAAATCTTTGCAATTCCGGGTTTTGCACCTACTTTTGCAGCAAATTTAAGAATTCGGATTTTGGTTTTAGATTCGTAAACGTCGAGGTTTGTTCTTACAGGAAAAAGTCTAACGTCTAATATCTAATATCTAATATCTCAAAAAAACAGAATATGTCTGACGGAGTAAAAGACGCAGGAACGAAAGGCTACAAATTACTTTTTTGGTTCATCGCTATCGCGCTGATTGTCGCCTTGATGATTTACGTTTACCGCTACAATATGCGCTTTTTGCCCGAATTGTAGGACGGGGTAAATGCACCGCGAAAATATTACCGAAGCCTTAATATTCGTCTTGCGATGAGTGTTAAGGCTTTTGTGTATGGGGGAAAGGTTCGTTTAGTTTTGTTTGAGTGGTTGGAATGGTTTGAGTCGTTGGGGGCACCTGAATATTTGAGTTTGTTCTTGCCGGTTTTTGTAGAGATGCTGTATTGCGACGTCTGCCACGGAGAGAAATCTTTCCTGAAAATCCTATAATCCTGTCCAAAAAAATCAATCCTCAAATCCTGCTCGCCCCTCAGGGTCTGCTTCTCAAAGTTAAAAAAATAAACAATGCAAGCCGAAAAATTCAGGGAAAAACTACTCGCTTGGCACGCCGGAAACGACCGACCGCTGCCCTGGAAAGGCGAGAAAAATCCCTACTTCATTTGGCTTTCGGAAATAATTTTGCAGCAAACACGCGTCGAACAGGGACTGCCGTACTTCGAACGATTTAAAGAAAACTACCCGACCGTACACGACCTTGCCGCCGCGCCCGCCGATGGTGTGATGAAACTGTGGGAGGGTTTGGGTTACTATTCGCGCGCCCGCAATCTGCACGCAACGGCAAAAAATATTGCCGAAAATATGAACGGCATTTTTCCCGCGACGCACGCGGAAATATTAAAGTTGAAAGGCGTCGGGCCCTACACCGCTGCGGCGATTGCCTCTTTTGCCTACGACCTGCCGCACGCCGTGGTCGATGGGAATGTATATCGCGTGCTGTCGCGCACTTTCGGCATTGCGACGCCGATTGATACGACGCCGGGCAAAAAAGAATTTGCGGCATTGGCGGAAGAGTGTTTGGATAAAACGCAGCCGGGCGTTTATAATCAAGCGATTATGGACTTCGGGGCGACGCATTGCACGCCGAAAAGTCCGAATTGTCAAAGCTGCCCGATGCAGGAAGATTGCACGGCATTACAAGAAAATAAAGTAGAAATATTACCCGTCAAATCCAAAAAACTGACGAAACGGGAACGATTTTTCTACTATTTTGTCATCAAATCGGGCGACCGGGTATTAGTACGCAGACGCGGCGCGGGCGATATTTGGCAAGGGCTGTACGAGTTTCCGCTTTTGGAAAGCGACCGGGCGATTGAAAATAAAAGTGCGATAGAAGGCAGCGAGATTCTGCAAGATTTGATTGCGCCGGAAGATTACGCGGTGTTGCGTATTTCCAAGTCATACAAACGCGTTTTGACGCACCAAAAAATCAGCATTCGTTTTTGGGAGATTGAAGTCGAAAAATTTAAAAGCGGGTATGAAGATAAGGGATTTCGCGCGGTTTCCCGTGCAGAATTAGCCGGTTTGGCATTTCCGCGCACAATTGATTTGTATTTATCGGATAAATCCTTAACTTTAGAATTATTTTAGAGAATCAACGGATTTTCTGATTTAAAACCCTCCAAAAGTCATTTAATCAACTTGAACGAACACAAAACTAAATCGTTTATATTTGACAAATAATTATTGTAGGGACGGAAAACTACATTCTTCACATTTTTAAAAAACCA
>JAHDCG010000008.1:59302-90046 GCA_020629965.1 Saprospiraceae bacterium
ACAAATAATTATTGTAGGGACGGAAAACTACATTCTTCACATTTTTAAAAAACCATAACTATGGTCAACAAAGTAACACTTATCGGCAATTTGGGTAAAGACCCTGAAGTCAGACGCTTGGAAAACGGTGTAACCGTAGCTCGTTTTTCGATTGCAACCACAGAAAATTACAAAGACCAAAGCGGTAATTGGCAAGACCGCACCGAATGGCACAACGTAACAGCTTGGCGTTTTTTAGCTGAAAAAGCGGAAAGTTCTTTCAAGAAAGGTATGTTGGTCTATGTAGAAGGAAAACTTTCAACGCGCAAATATACGGACAGCAACAACATCGAACGCTGGGCGACAGATGTCGTCGCCTCTTATGCGCGTGTGATTAACAACCGTAGCGAAGGCGGCGGCGGCGGTCTGATTAAGGATAGTTTTCCGAAAGAAGAACCCGTCGGTATGACAGGAAATTACGGAGGCGGTTCGAATAATAATTCAAGCACCGCATCTTCTTCCGAGTCTGCCCCCGCTCCCGTAGCGGATGCCGACGGCGGCGAAGACGGTGATTTACCGTTCTAAAACTAATAAAACGACGGGCGCATCACCCTCAAAAAGCGATGCGCCCGCCATTTTTTCACCAACTTTAAATCCATTGGAAACCGAACCTTTTCATTATTTTTTTGAATTTTCTCCTCTTTTAGCGGCTGCTTTTACGCCGACACTTTTCTTTGCGTTTTTACTGATTATCTTGCTGCTTTACGCCTCGGCGATGATTTCCGGTTCGGAGGTCGCCTTCTTTTCTCTGACTCACAATGACTTTGCTTTGCTGCGCGAAGAAAACTCGCCGACGGCCAATCGCATTTTGGAATTACAGGAAAAACCGCGCGGTCTGCTCGCCACTATTCTCATCAGCAATAACTTTATCAACGTCGCCATCGTCGTCGTTTCGGCTTACATTACGGAGGCTTTGATTGCTCCGGAAACCTTCAATCTGTGGGGAACTGCCGCCGCCGATAAACTGCCGTGGGGCGGCGCGGAGACTTGGGCCGGTGCTTTCGAGTTGTTGATTACCACGGTTTTCGTGACTTTTCTGTTGGTGCTTTTCGGGGAAGTCGCGCCGAAAATTTACGCAAAAATCAATAAAATTCGTTTGGCAAAACAAATGTCGGGCGTGCTCACTTTTCTGATGCGGATGCTGCATCCGATGAGTCGCTTACTGGTCAAAGGCACCAATCTTATCGAAAATCGCCTGGACAGTCATTCTTCCGTCGGCACCTCGCGCGAAGACATCGACGAGGCGATAAACCTGTCCGTAGGGCAGGAAGAAGATGCGGAACAGGAAATCGATATTTTGAAATCCATCGTCAAATTCGGTGATGTGGCAGTGAAGCAAATCATGCACTCCCGCGTGGACGTGGTGGCGGTCGATACGACGGCGACTTACGCGGAATTGCTGACCATTGCCCGCGACTCGGGCTTCTCGCGCATTCCCGCTTACCAAGAAGATTTTGACCATGTGGAAGGCATTTTATACGTCAAAGACCTGCTCGGGCATTTGCACGAAAAAGAAGACTTTAAGTGGCAGGATTTGATACGCACCAACATTTTATACGTGCCGGAAAGCAAAAAAATCGATGCGCTGCTCAAGGAATTTCAAACCGAGCGGATGCACATGGCGATTGTGGTCGATGAATACGGCGGCAGCTCGGGCATCGTGACTCTGGAGGATATTATGGAAGAGGTCATCGGTGAAATTAAAGATGAATTTGACGACCGCGAAGAAGTGGAATACCAAAAAATCGACGAATTCAATTATCAATTTGAAGGTAAAACGCTGATTAACGACGCCTGCCGCATCATCAATGTCGATACGACGCTCTTCGATACGGTGCGCGGTGAGTCGGACTCGGTGGCGGGTCTGCTGTTAGAGATGTCGGGTTTTATTCCGAAAAAGGGCGCGGAGTTTTTTCACGACGGGTATAGGTTTCGGGTTGTGGTCGTGGGGAAGCGGCGGATTGAGCAGGTTTTGATTACTTTACCTACGGTGGAATAACAAATTACGATGTACGATTTACGATGTACGATTGCTTGGAGGTGGTGGGGTTATTTGAGTTTTGGTTTTTCCTTATGAAGTTTCTTGTCTCGTTTTACTTTGATTCTTAAGAACAACCGTTTATTTTCTCCTGAATTTAAAAAAATTACCACGCTCGTAGAGACGTTGCAGGGCGACGTCTTGTTATAAAAAAACTCTGCACATTCTGAAACCCGAACTTGTTTTACTCGGCTGTTTTATTCTTCTTTTGTCAATTTTCAAAAACTTTCGTCTTGCACAAACTAAAATCAATCGCCGTTTACTGCGGTTCTTCGCGGGGGCACGACCCGCAATTTTCTTTGGCGGCGGCGCAGGTCGGTCGCGCTTTTGCCGAGCGTAATATCGAGTTGATTTACGGAGCGGGCAACGTCGGTTTGATGGGCGATACCGCCGATGCCGTACTTGCGGCGGGCGGAAAAGTGTGCGGTGTGATACCCGAATTTTTGAAAAATTGGGAAGTGTATCACAACGGGCTGACGGAGTTAATTGTCACCGAAACGATGCACCAACGCAAGCAAATTATGGTGGACCGCAGCGACGGTTTTCTGATTTTACCGGGCGGTTTCGGCACATTAGACGAGCTGTTTGAGATATTGACTTGGGGGCAGTTGCGTCTGCACGGTAAGCCCGTCGGCATTCTCAACGTCGGCGGTTACTACGATTTTATTCTGCAACATGTGCAAAATATCGCCGCTGCCGGCTTTATGCAGCCTGCTAATGCGGGTCTGCTTTTGAGCGATGACGATTTGGAAGTGTTATTGGATAAAATGGAAAATTATGTACAACCGACGGCGGATAAGTGGGTAAAATAGCTTAATTTTTCGTATTTTTACGCTCCGAAAAAAGCAAAAGGCGTGCGGACTCGACGTCTTTTTTCTCAACTAAAAAATACAGAAATATGTCTTTCGATATAACAGGAAAATTAATTCAGAAGTACGATACGGAGAAAAAAACCGAGAAATTTTCCGTGCGTGATTTTGTCATTGAAGTAACGGACGGTCAGTACCCGAACTTCGTAAAATTTCAATCGACCAACGACCGCTGCTCGCTCATCGACGGCTATAACGTCGGCGATATGATTAAAGTACACTTCGATTTGCGTGGTCGCGAGTGGCAGGGAAAATACTTTACCAACCTCAACGCTTGGCGCATCGAAAACCCCGCGCAGGGCGCGCCCGGTGCTCCGCAGGCACAGGACGATACTCCGGTTTTTAACGAAGACGGCGGTTTCCCTACGGCGGAAGATGCTCCGGCGGCACAGACTAATGCGGAAGATTTGCCGTTTTAGGGTTTTGGATTATTGCAAAAAAAGAGCGCGTTACCTCGAAAGATGTGACGCGCTTTTTTATTCCTGCAATCTCCACGGCGGGTTCAGTCTGTTTTCTCCGCCGTAATATAAAATAATACGATTGCCGTCGGGGTCTTTCAGCCTCGCCTCTCGCCACAGCCAACTTTTATCGGTCGGCGGTTCGTCAAATTCTACTCCCGCCCGACGCAAACCCGCGACTTTTTCGTCCAAATTTTCGCATTCAAAATAAACGTAAATTCCCTCGCCCGTCGGCAATTTTTCCGTTTGGTGCAGGGAGAAAGTAGCATTCCCGTCCGGACAAACAAAACGGGCGTAGTGCGGTAGGGCTTTGACGATTAATTTCAGTCCTAATTTTTGGTAGAAGGGTACGGAGATGGTGAGATCGGCGGAGGGGACGGTTATTTGGTTGAGATTCATGGTTTTGGTTTTGAAAAATCAGACAATCTTTTTCCAATCTCCCGCAAATGCCTCATCGTAAGCAATATTTTCACCGGCGCCGTAATAAATAACATTTTCAGGAACATCAATTCCTGCTTTCGTGAATTTCATCACGTCTAATGCTTCGACTTTTGCGTTTTTGAAATCAACGGAGTAACCGGTTAAGGTTTCACCGGACTTTATCATTTGCAGTGCTTCTGAGACGGTTATGATTCTATTTTTCATCGTTTCATTTTTATAAAAACATCAACGAAACCACACTTCTGTTAGTTCCTGACCAATGCTTTGCGAAGTAAAATCTAATGCGTAACCAATCCGACCCGAGCAAAGAAAAAGTCTAAAATCTAAAAAATCCTGTAATCCTGTCAGAAAAAAATCAAGGCAAAGTCCGAAAAACCGTATAACGCAAAACCAACTCCAATACCAACAATACCAAAGCCAACAGCGCGAAGCGATGAAACTGCTCGCTCGTTTTCACAATCGGATTTATCTCGATTTCACTTTTCTCCAAACGGTCGATAGTCTTATAAATTTCCTCCAAAGACTGCGCGTCCGTTGCCCGAAAGTAACGCCCGCCCGTCTCCGATGCGATAGTGCGCAGTAAGTCTTCGTCGATTTCTACCGGCGAAAGGCGAAAAATAAACTCCCCGCGCCGATTGCGACTCACCGGCGCGTAGGCCTGCCCCCGCGTACCGACTCCGATGGTATAGACCCGAATGCCGAATTCCTTCGCCAAATCCGAAGCAATATCGGGTTTAATGTAGCCCGCATTATTCATTCCGTCGGTCAGTAAAATGATGACTTTAGACTCGGTTGTACTTTCTTTCAGGCGATTGACCGCCGCTGACAGTCCCATGCCGATGGCTGTGCCGTCATCCAAAAAACCGCATTCCAGTTTTGAAATAAAATCTTTCACTACATCGTGGTCGGTCGTCAGCGGCACTTGGGCGAAGGCTTCGCCGGCAAAAGTCGCCAAGCCGATGCGGTCGAATTCTCGCCGGTCCACAAACTCCATCGCCTCGCGCTTACTGACTTCCAAGCGGTTCGGCTTAAAATCCTGCGCCAACATACTGCTCGACAAATCAATCGCCAAGAAAATGTCGATGCCTTCCCCTTTACGCTTCACTTCTTCCAAAATCAATTGCGGCCGCGCCAAAGCAAAAACCAACGCCACAAAAGAAATCGCCCGCAAAATGTGCAGCACAATCCGAAATTTTCCGCGCCACGAGCGGATACCTTCCACCGCGCGCAGGTCGGGCATTTTTAGCTCCGGGTAGCGTCGGCGATAATTGAAATAATACCACACCCCGATGAGCGGCATGAGCAGCAGCAGCAAAAAGGCTTCCGGATTGGCAAATTCTATGTTTTGTAGGAAATTCAATTTTCTGTCTCGGGTATTTCGGTCGGTTCTGTAATTTTTGTTTCGTTCACAAAGTCTTTCGACTCCTGCATTACGCGCGCGTGAAAGGTCTCGGGCGGCTCCGCTTTCGCAAATTTCACTAAGTCGGCGACCTGCAAAAGCTCCCGTATTTTATTGCGGCGGTCTTCCGTTACTTCTGACTTGCGCAACGCCTCATTTATCTCCCCCGTCGTACTTTCCAAAGCCTGAATGCCGTAACGCCCTTCCAAATATTCGCGCAACACATAAGTCAAACGCGATTGATATTCCTTCACTTCGCCGCGCTGCCACAGTTGTGCTTTCTCTAATTCATTCAATTTATTCAGAGCAATGACGTGTGCGGGCAAGACCACCTCCGGCACGACTTCCTCTTCAATCACTTCTTCTTTTCTGAAAAAGAAATAATAAATCAATGCCGCCAAAATTGTCAAACCAAACAGCAAAAATGCCCACATATAATCCGCCCACGCCGAGTCCGCTTCCAGTATCGGTTTTATCGGCGTCAACTGCGTCAGCGTATCGACTTCGCTGATTTCCAAGACCGTCGGCACCAGCACTTTCACCTTATTCGCCGCGCCGGGTATATCATACACACCCGCCCGATTGCCGCTGCGGTAGCCGATTTTGGCGTTCGGTACTACGAAAGTTCCCTCGTCCCAAAAAGTCACGGTCAGTCGATTACTTAATATCTTCTGCCGGTCAGCCTTGCCCGGCGTTTCGCGCCACTTCAGTTCCGTTGCGGAGAGTACCCGATTAGTTTCGGGCGGCGTCCACCTGCCGTAGTCGAGTATTTCAAATTGATTTTGCGAATTAAAAACCTCCTCCCAATTTATCGTCGTATCGGACACCGCAGCCTGCATTTGCTCCATCGTAAACACGGAGTCCAAAGGTGTCAAATCCACCGTCGTTACTTCTACATTCGGTTGCACCAATATTTCATAATGCAAACCCACCGTGTCTCCCAACAGCACGGTGTCGCGGTCAAAATAGGCGCGCAACTGCACCTGCGCCTGTGCGCCGCCGACGATTAAAAAAGAAAATAAAAGGAGAAGGGAAATTCTCATTGAGGTTGTTATGTGTTGGAGATGTTAGATATTAGATATTAGACTTCCTCCGGAATCGACACCTGTAAGTGACAAGAAGATTGATACATTTTAATTTTACCGGCACATATAAAAAATCCGCTGCAATCCGCCCTGTCCGCATCCTCCGCTTATCTGTCAAAGCCACACTACCGCTGCTTAAAAAACCGCAAAAGCGCATTCACATAACTCTCTTCGTTACTGATGCTCACCGTATCCGCGCCGCTGCGATTAAACGTCTGCTTAAAATATTCCTCGTTTTCCGCAAACCAAGTGCTATACCTTTCGCGCACTTTTTTTGAGGAAGTATCAATCCAACCCTCGCGCCCCGTTTCCGCATCCGTTGCGCGTATCAGACCGACATTCGGCAGATTTTTTTCGGTCGGGTCGTAGATTTGAATGCCGCTGAGGTCGTGTCGCCGTGCCGCGATGCGCAAAGGGTCTTCGTAGCCGCGCGTCATAAAATCGGAAATCACAAAACTCGTACTCCGCTTTTTGACCACATTGTTAAAATATTTTAAAGCCACTCCGATGTCTGTGCCCTTGCTCGTCGGCTCGATGTCCAACAGGTCACGAATAATCCGCAAAATGTGTGATTTACCTTTTTTGGCGGGAATAAATTTTTCGATTTTATCGCTAAAGAAAATCACGCCGACCTTATCATTGTTTTGAATAGCCGAAAAGGACAAAACCGCCGCTATTTCCGTGATAATTTCCTGCTTAAACTGATTGACCGTTCCGAAAAAAGACGACTGACTCACATCAATCAACAGCATCACGGTCAGCTCTCTTTCCTCCTCAAAAATCTTGACAAAAGGGTCGCCCGTGCGTGCCGTTACGTTCCAGTCGATATTGCGCACATCGTCGCCGTACTGATACGCCCGCACCTCGCTGAACGACATACCGCGCCCCTTGAAAGCACTTTGGTACTCCCCGCTAAAGATATGCTTGGAAAGTCCGCGCGTCTTTATCTCGATTTTGCGTACTTTTTTTAAGAGGTCTTTTGTATCCAAAATTAGTTGTCGGTTGTTGGTTGCCGGTTGTCAGGCAGCAAGTTCTTTTTGTTTCAGTTTATTTTTCGGCTTTGTTGTTACTTTCTAAAATTGAGAAAAAATAAACAGACACATCCTCAAAATCCTGTTCATCCTGTCTGCTTTTTCATGTCTAAACTTATCCGCTCATCGGTAAAATAAAAACCGTGTAGCAAAAGTATAAAAAACTCTCGTTACACGGCTTTTTGCGTAATTTTTCGCAGTATCAATTTTCCGCTTCCTGCGTCAATTTGAATATTTCGTTTTTTAATTTCTGTTTCGTCTGTGCGCCGCGTTCGCGGAATTTCAGTTCGCCGTTTTGAAAAATCATCACCGTCGGAATGCTGTTGACTTTCATTTTAACGGATAATTCCTGATTTTTATCTACGTCGATTTTGACAATTTGTGCGCTGTCGCCGAGTTCTGCTTTGAGGTCTTGCAGCACGGGTGCAAAGGCTTTGCACGGACCGCACCATTCTGCGTAAAAGTCAACGATGACGGGCTTTTCGGAGGCTATGAGTTCTTTAAATGTCATGATATTCAGTTGATTGTTTTAATCTTCTTTTCCTTAAAACACCCGCCAAATCGGGAATGTTTACGCTGACGCACAAGCCTGCGTCACCAAAGGCACATTTGTCTGACGCAATTTACTCATACCGCCTGCCACGTCAATCACGTCGATGCCTTTTGCTTTCAACATCGACGCGGCAATCATCGAGCGATAACCGCCCGCGCAGTGAATGTAATAGGTCTTTTCTTCATCCAAATTGCCGACATTCTTTCTGATAAAATCCAACGGAAACGACGGCACATTTTCGATGTGTGTCGCCTTGTATTCACCCGGTTTGCGCACGTCGATGACATTCAAATCATCGTTTTCCGCATACAGATTCGCAAATTGCTCGGCGGGGATTGATTGAATCGTTTGCGTCGGTTTGCCCGCATTTTTCCAGGTTTCCAAGCCGCCGTCGAGGTAGCCGACCGCGTTGTCGTAACCCACTCTCGCCAGGCGCGTGACCGCCTCTTCTTCCTTGCCCGGCTCGGTAATGAGCAAGATTTTTTCGTCGATGTTTTCAATCAAATTACCGACCCACACCGCAAACGAACCGTTGAGACCGATACTCATACTGCCCGGAATAAAGCCCTTCGCAAAGTCCTGCGGGTGTCGCGTATCGAGTATCAAAGCTCCACTTTTCGCCTCTTCTGCAAAGCGTGCGAGCGACAATTTTTTACTGCCCTGCTGCAAGACATCTTCGATAGCCGCGTAACCTGTTTTGTTAATCGCCGCATTTTTGGGCATGTACTGTGCCATCGGCGGCAGGTCGGTGGTCAGTTCTTTGATGAAGTCCTCGCGGGTCATTTTCGGGTCGAGCGCGTAGTTGTTTTTCTTTTGCTCACCGAGCGTTGAAAAGGTATCTTTACTCAAATTTTTGCCGCAGGCAGAACCCGCACCGTGCGCCGGATAAACCAAAATATCATCCTCTAAAGGCATAATTTTATTGCGCAGCGAGTCAAACAACATACCTGCCAAATCCTGCGTTGTCAGACCGTTCGGGATTGCCAAATCGGGTCTGCCGACATCGCCGATAAACAGGGTGTCGCCCGTAAAAATCGCGTGATTTTTCCCTTCCGCGTTTTTCAAAAGGAAAGTCGTGCTTTCAGGTGTGTGACCGGGCGTGTGTATGACTTCTACGGTCAGCTCGCCGATTTTAAAAATCTCGCCTTCTTCGGCAATATGGCTCGCAAAATCAGTTTCCGCTTGCGGTCCGAAAACGATGGTCGCGCCCGTTTTATTTGCCAAATCAATGTGACCCGATACAAAGTCGGCGTGAAAATGCGTCTCGAAAACGTACTTGATTTGCGCACCGTTTTCGGCGGCGAGTTCTAAGTACGGTTCGCTTTCGCGGATGGGGTCGATGACCGCCGCGATGCCGTTACTTTCGATGTAGTAAGATGCTTCCGCAAGACACTTGGTGTATATTTGTTCAACGCGCATAAACTGTTCTTTTAAATTTTAAGCTCAAGGACTCCGAAAACTCCTCAAAAACAAATTTAGTAAATTAACCGATAAACCCTCTTTTTCTTCGCACAAATTACGAATTAAGTACCTTACAAAAACATGGAAAAGGTCTCAAAATCGTCATTTTGTCTCCTTTGTCTGCCGACGGCTACAATTAGTTTGCCTTCCGTCAAAAATTTCATTTATCCTTCTCTAACTTTGAAGCAGCAAAATTTCGTATGTTAACATGTTTTCCGTTCTTAAAGTTTTTTGCCGGAAAAAAATCCGCAGGAAAGCTGTTGACCTGTTTTTAAATTTTAAACCAACAACAATATTTGTTCGTAAGATAAACAAATTTCAAGAGAGATTCCCGACTCTGACAAGTATCGAAATACGGGACAGTCTAACTTCTTCATTCAACACCAACTATAAAATATGATAAACAAACTTTACCTGCTTTTATGCCTGCTGCTCACGGTCGGTATCACTCAAGCACAAGATCAGCGCATTGCTGAAACAGACTTGCCGCTCGCCGAGGTCGAACAAATGCTTTTACCGACACTCGACAATAAACAACTGCTCCTCGCGGAAGAAGCCGCCCGCGTACCGGGTCGTGCGCCGCGCTACGCAGAGAACGTCGAGGTTTTTGTTACGCCCGAAACGCACGGTAACTGGGAAACTTTAGACAACGGTGATTTGCTGTGGCGTCTGCGGGTACGTTCTGCGGCGGCACGTTCGCTCAACTTCGGTTTCACCAAATATTTCATGCCCGCCGGCGGTACTTTGATTTTGTACTCTTACGACAAAAGCAACGTCATGGGTCCCTTTTCGCCTGCCGATAATGAGGAGCACGAGCAACTTTGGACACCTATCGTACGCGGCGACGAGACCGTCATCGAAGTGCGTTTGCCCGCCGCCGAGCGCGCAAATTTGGAATTGGAATTAAAATACGTCAACCACGATTTTGTGGGCTTCGGCGAGCCGTCGGCATTACTGTCCGGCTCTTGTAACCTCGACGTGATTTGTAATGAAGAAGACGGTTGGGAAATCGTCAACGGCTACCGCGATATCATTCAGTCCGTAGCGGTTATCGGTATCAACGGCAGCACTTTTTGCACCGGCTTTTTGGTCAACAGTGTGCGCGAAGACTGTGCGCCGCTTTTCATGACCGCCAACCACTGCGGTATCGGTCCCGGTAATGCGCCGAGTTTGGTGACTTACTGGAATTTTATCAACAGCACCTGTCGTCAGCCCGGCTCGCCCGAAAGCGGAGCTGCGGGTGACGGTATGCTCAATGACTTTAACACCGGCGCGACGCATTTGGCGAGTTATGCCCCCTCGGACATGACAATCGTGATGATGGACGACCCGATTTCGGAAACGGCGGACGCTTTCTTCGCCGGTTGGGATGCAACGGAAACCATTCCCGAAAGCTGCATAGGTGTACACCACCCGAGCACGGATGAGAAGCGCATTAGTTTTGAAAACGACCCGCTGATTGAAGGCATCGGTCTGGCAAACCAACCTTCAGACAACGGTGACCACCTGATTGTGCCTGACTGGGATATCGGAACGACCGAACCGGGTTCTTCGGGCTCGCCGATATTCAATGCGGAGAAGAGGGTAGTCGGTCAGTTACACGGCGGCGGGGCTGCCTGCGGCAACGATTTGTACGACACCTACGGCTGGATGTTTACTTCCTGGGAAGGCGGCGGCACGCCTTCTACGCGCCTGAAAGACTGGCTCGACCCGGACGATACGGGCATTACGGTTATCGACGGTCGCGGACAAATGCAGTGCAACTTTTTTGTCGATGCAGACCCTGCGGTACAAAATCTTTGTGCGCCGACAGAACTGGTTTACAATATCGAAGTCAGCGCAACCTTTGAGACAGACGTCACCCTCGACGTGACAAATTTACCCGCCGGCGCGACCGCGACTTTCTCCGAAACCGTAGTGGCACCCGGCGGCACGGCTACGCTGACCGTCAGCGGTTTGGCGGGCATTGCCGAAGGCACTTATACTTTTGTTTTGACGGGAACGGACGGTACCGAAATGACGGAAAGCGACTTAGTCATCAACGTCGTCAACGATGCACCGGCCCAAGCTGTTTTGGAATTTCCGATGAATGCAGCGGAAGACGTTTCTCCGGCTCCTTCCTTTATCTGGATTGCAGCAGAGGGTATTATGCACGAGTTTCAACTGGCAACCGACGTCGATTTTATGAATATTACCGATGAGGCGACAAGTTTAAATACAACAGGATACAACGCATCGGGTCTGGATACCGAAACGGTTTTTTACTGGAGAGTGCGCAGCACCAATACCTGCGGCAGCGGAGAGTGGTCTGAGACTTTTTCTTTTACCACCGGTAATTGCAGCATAAATGCTTCCGCCGATATTCCGGTTACTATCGACGCCGGACCTCCGAACACCATCGAATCTGTCTTAAACGTTCCGTTTTCGGGTACGATTACCGATTTGGATGTTGTCGGGCTGTCGGGTATTCACACCTTTCTCGGTGACTTGACTTTTACTTTGACCTCGCCGGAGGGTACTGCGGTGGTTCTGATTTCGGATGCCTGCGGCGGTGATGAGAACTTCAACGTAAGTTTTGACGACAGTGCGGACGGTACTCCTCCCTGTCCTTACAATGACGGCGGCACTTATCAGCCCGTAGGCTCTTTAGCGGATTTTGTCGGTGAAAATGCGCAGGGAGACTGGACTTTGACCGTGGCGGATAATGCGGGTTTTGACGGTGGTACCTTGCAAAATTGGAGTTTACAGATTTGTGCGGCGGATGTGGTGAACGTCTCCGCTTCCGTTTCGCCGAGCAGTTTGACGCTTTGCAATTCGGATAACGGCTCTTTTGAGGTTGCCGTGAACGGTGATTTTACCGGCAATGTTAATGTCACGGCGACGAGCAGCCCGGCGGGTCTTCCCGTCACGATTGCTGATCCGACGACGACAAGCGGCGGTACGGTGACGGCGACTTTGGATAACTTAACGGCAGTCAGCCCGGGCGTGTACACGATTACTTTTGTCGCTGCCGATGGTGAAGTTACGGCAACTACCGGCGCGACGGTAATCGTAGAAACCGTTCCCGCTTTACCGGCGTTGAGTGCACCGGCGGCAGGGGCAACCGGAGTCAGCGAAACACCGACTTTCACTTGGTCGGTTATTGCTAATGCGACGACTTACCAAATTGAAATTGCGACCGACGAGAACTTCGATAATATCGTTGATACAGGAAATCCGAACAACGCTTCTTACGTTTTGCCGGCGGGCATTTTGCAGGACGATGCGGTTTATTATTGGCGCGTAACCGCGTCGAATGATTGCGGCGGTTCGCTCTCCGCTTCGCGTACATTTACGGCGGATTTTATCAGCGGTATCAATGATTTGGACGGAAACAGCGTAGAGGTTTTCCCGAATCCGACGGCAGGTACGGTGCAGGTGCGCTTCGGTGCGGCGGTGACGGAAACCGTGCGGGCGGAAGTTTACGGCTTGAACGGTCAGCTTCTGCAAGACCAAACGGTCATTGCGGGCGCGATGAATATTTCGGTCGATTTACGGGAGTATCCGGAAGGGATTTACCTGTTGAAATTGAAAACGGCGGGTGACGTTTTGGTACGTCGCATTGCTTTGCAGCGGTAGGTGTTTTTGATTTTTAATAAAAAAAGCCGGCTTCGTTTTTATGCGAAGGCGGCTTTTTTTATTTTGGTAAATAATTAAGACAGGATGAACAAGATTTTTGGAATTTTTCCGCTCTGTCTTTTCCTGATTTTATGCCGTCGAAAAAAAAATCTTTATTTCTTCAACTGCGTCACCACTTCCACCTCTTCGTGCAGTGTACGATGCACCGGACAGCGGTCGGCGATTTCCAAAAGGCGTTTTTTCTGCGCATCGTCCAAATCTCCTTCCAAAATAATTTCGCGCTCGAATTTGTCGATTTTGCGCTTCTTTTCATCCATCACCGCATCCATATCGTCGGCGTAATCCTTTTTGTGTTCCAAATGCACGGTAACTTCATCGACCTGCCATTTTTTGCGACGGGCGTACATTTGAATGGTCATGGCAGTGCAGGCACCGAGACCGGCGGCGACCAATTCGTAAGGCGTTGCGCCGAAGTCATTGCCGCCCACGCTTTCGGGTTCGTCGGCGGTCAGGCTGTGTTGGCGCACCATTACATCGGTGGTAAAGCCTTCGCTGCCGAGGCGCACGGCGACTTGCTTTTCGACCTTGAGCGTCTCTTTTTCGGGCTGATTGATGTAGCGTTTTGACCAACAGGCAATCATGTCACCGACGTACAAACTGTCTTTTTTATCGGAAAGCAAATGGTCCGCACCGTCGAGCGAAACGAAACTTTTGGGATGGTGCGCGGTACTGTAAATGCGTTTGGCGTTTTCTATTTCCACGGTTTTATCTTGCGGAGAGTGCATAACGAGCAGGGCTTTACGCAGATTTTTGAGTTTGTCTTCGACGTATTGCCTTTTCAAGTCATCCAAAAATTGCTTTTTGACTTTAAAACTGCGTCCGCCGATATTTATACTTGCCGCGCCCGTGGCTTCGATTTCTTCGATGCCTTCCTCAAAAAGATGACTGACGTGCTGCGGGTTAAACGGCGCGCCGATGGTGACAACGGCTTTCAAATCGGGCAATTGACTCGCCGCGCAGAGTACCGCCGCACCGCCAAGAGAATGACCAATCATGATATTGGGCTTATGATAATTTTCGGCTAAAAAATGCGTGGCGGCGACGAGGTCATCGACGTTAGAAGTGAAATTGGTGTCCGCAAATTCCCCCTCACTCTCGCCCAAGCCCGTGAAGTCGAAACGCAAAACCGCGATGCCGTTCATGTTGAGGGCGCGGCTGATATTGCGCACGGCGGTCAGGTTTTTATTGCAGGTAAAACAATGCGCAAAGACCGCATAGGTGTGCGGATGTTGATTAACGGGTAACTCCAATCGGGCGGAAAGTTCGTAGCCGTTAGTGTTGGTAAAAGATACTTTTTGTGAGCGCATGTGTGATTTTTTTTGCAAGCGGAAGAAAAATTTTTCGTCAGGGTAAAGGTAATCAAAACACGGTAAACAAAACAAACAGCCCTCGCCGGCAACGTTTTCGTTGCGCAGCGAGGGCTGAATAATTTTTGTGTTTATCGGTAAAAATCAGTCAATTCAACTTATAATCCACTCCAATTCGCTCCAAAGCCAAAGCCAATTCCGGTCCGGCTTCCACTTTTTTCGTTTTGGAAGCAAAGTTCAAACGCACCCGATTTTTGCGGTCGATGAGCATCATTTTCAACGGATTTTTACCTTTATGACTACCGAGCACTTCCTCGATGTCGGTCAGCATTTTTTCCGTCAGTCGCTCCAGCGGGATGTTGAGCGTGATACTCTCCGAGAGTTTATTACCGATAGTTTCGAGCAGATTGACCTCTTTGAGTTTGAATTGATACTCGTTTTCGCTGTTCCATTTTTGCTTAAAACTGCCCTTGATAAACACACACTGACTCAATGCCAAACGCTCTTTGTAGTCCACGTAATCATCGCCGAAAAGCACCAATTCCATGCTGCTGTGAAAATCCTGAATGACGAAAATACCCCAGCCGTTTCCTTTTTTCGTGATGCGGTGCTGTGCGCTCGTCACGATGCCGGCGAGTTTGAGTTCCGTACCCGATTTTTGGAATTTTTCGACTTCGTGCAGTCCGCAACTGACAAAGTTATCGACCTCCACTTGATAGTCGTCGAGCGGATGACCGCTGATGTAAATGCCGGTCACTTCTTTCTCCCGCGTCAGTTTTTCAATCAAAGGCCATTCCGCGCCCGGCGGCACCTGCGGCTCCGGACTGAGTACGTCTTCGCTCGCACCGAACAGAGAGTTTTTGGCGGATTTAATTTGACTTTGAATAGCCGCGCCGTACTTCATAATGTGCTCCAGAAAGGTCGCATACTTTTCCGAAGGAATGAAAAACTGCGAACGCTTCAAGTGATTAAAGCCGTCGAAAGCCCCGCTTAGTGCCAGGCTTTCCATCGCGCGCTTATTGACGGTTTGCAAATCCAAGCGGCGCACCATGTCGAAGATATTGACAAAAGGTCCGTTTTTGCGCTCTGCCAAAATACCTTCTACCGGTCCTTCGCCGACGCCTTTGATGGCCGACATTCCGAAGCGTACCTGCCCGTTTTTATTCACCGAAAAATCGGAGGCGGACTCGTTTACATCGGGGCCCAGTACGTCGAGTCCCATCCGCTTACATTCACGCAAAAAGAAAGTAATTTTAGAAATGTCTTTCTTGTTGTGCGTCAGCACCGAAGCCATAAACTCGGCGGGGTAATGTGCTTTGAGATACGCCGTTTGAAAGGCGACAAAAGCGTAACAAGTCGAGTGCGATTTGTTAAAAGCATAAGAAGCAAATGCCTCCCAATCCTTCCAAATTTTCTTGACGACGGTTTCGTCGGTGTGTCCGTTTTCGGCGCAGCCGGCTTTGAATTTCGGCCACATCTCATCAATGAGCTTTTTCTTTTTCTTACCCATTGCTTTTCTCAACATATCAGCCTCACCTTTAGTAAAATTTGCTAATTTTTGGGAAAGCAACATTACCTGTTCTTGATAAACGGTGATCCCCTGTGTTTCTTCTAAATATTCCTTCATTATCGAAATATCATACTGTACGGGTTTTCGCCCGTGACTCCGCTCGATAAACTCCGGAATATACTCCAACGGCCCCGGACGATACAAAGCGTTCATCGCAATCAAATCTTCGAATTTCTTCGGGACGAGCGCCTTCATGTGCTTCTGCATTCCGCCGGACTCATATTGGAAGATACCGACCGTTTCACCGCGTTGGAAAAGTTCGTAAGTTTTTTTGTCATCGAGCGGCATCTCGTCGGGGTCGAGGTCGATGCCGTAGTTTTCTTTGACCATGCGGCAGGCATCTTTGATAATGGTCAGAGTTTTCAAACCCAAGAAATCCATTTTCAAAAGCCCGGCCTCTTCGGCGACGGAGTTATCGAATTGCGACACCAACAGGTCAGAGTCTTTGGCAACCGTGACGGGGACATAATTCGTTACGTCGTCCGGCGTGATGACGACCCCGCAGGCGTGAATACCGGTGTTGCGCACCGAGCCTTCGAGTTTTTTGGCGGTGCGAATCATCTGCCCGATGTCGTCCTGACCTTCGGCGAGGGTACGAAAATTGTAAGCGAGTTCTTTTTCTTCGGAGTTTAATTTTCCTTTCAGTTTCGGGTCGATGTCGCCGTCGGCTAAGACACCTTTTAGACTCGCCGCTAAGTTATCGGGAAAAGATTTGGCAACTTTATCGACTTCGGAAAGCGGCACATCCATCACGCGCCCGACGTCGCGGAGCGAAGATTTAGCTTTCATTGCACCGTAGGTGATAATCTGCGCGACTTGATTTCTGCCGTATTTATCCAAGACATAATCAATGACCTTACTGCGACCGACATCATCGAAATCAATGTCGATATCGGGCATGGAAATACGCTCCGGATTCAAAAAACGCTCGAAAAGCAAGTCGTATTTAATCGGGTCAACGTTGGTGATACCGACGCAGTAAGCCACCGCCGAACCTGCCGCCGAACCCCGTCCCGGGCCGACACTTACACCCATTCTGCGCGCTTCGGTCGTAAAATCCTGCACAATCAAAAAGTAACCCGGATAACCGGATTTGCGGATAACTTCCAACTCAAAATCGAGTCGCTCCCGCACCACATCCGAAATCACGCCGTAACGACGCTTTGCACCTTCGTAGGTCAGTTGCCGCAAAAAATCGTCTTCGGTCATGCCCTCGGGCACGGGAAACTCCGGCAAAAGAACATCGCGTGCCAACTCCAAACCTTCGATTTTATCGTAAACCTCCATGGTATTCGCGATGCTTTCGGGCACATCGTGAAAGAGGTCTGCCATTTCTTTTTGCGTCTTAAAATAAAAGTCGGAAGACGGAAATTTGAAGCGACTCGTATCGGTAATCGAACTCGCCGTGTTGATGCACAGCAGGATGTCGTGCGGCGCGTAATCTTCTTCCTCGACGTAGTGCGAGTCGTTGGTCGCGATGACTTTGATATTGTGTTTTTTCGCCAATGCCAACAGTTTTTGGTTGACATCTTCCTGACTGACGTTGCTGTAAATCGTGTTGCCGCTGCTATCTTTGCCCAAATCCAAATTATCCAAACCCCGGTGACGCTGAATTTCGATGTAAAAATCATCGCCCAATAAATCCAACCACCACTTGCAGAGTTTTTCCGCTTTTTCGTCTTCACCGCGCAGATAAGCCTGCGGAATTTCGGCACCGATGCAGCAAGACGACGCAATTAATCCTTCGGAATATTGTACCAAAAGTTCTTTATCAATCCGCGGATATTTAGAGTACAAACCCTCGATAAAGCCCAAAGAACAGAGCTTGCACAGATTTTCGTAACCCTTGCGATTTTTGGCTAAAATGAGTTGGTGATAGCGTTTATCTTTTTCGCCTTTTGCCCGCGCAAAGGACTTAACGTGCCGGTCTTCAACCATATAAAACTCACAGCCGACCATCGGTTTGAGTCCGCGCTTGTTGGCCTCGGCTACGAATTTGTACGCGCCGAACATGTTGCCGTGGTCGGTCAGGGCGACTCCTTTTTGACCGTCTCGGACGGCTTTGTCCATCATCATCCCGATTTCGCTCGCCCCGTCGAGGAGGGAGTATTGAGTATGACAATGGAGGTGGACGAATTCAGGCATATTTCTTTGAGACTTGAGATGTTAGACGTTAGATTTTAGACTGCCGTTTCAACTTAGGCTTTCTAACAGGATATTAAAATTTAAGGGCGAAGCATACGCATCTTTTACCGTGCGGTGCGGTTTGTAAGTAGGTGGCGGTATTTATTTCGGTAAATTTGAGGACAAGATTTTTTCAGCCTGTCCCGTACCGATAGGTCGGGATATATTTTCTTCAAAAAATCAGTGCATAGCCGTAGCTACGGACTTATTTTTTTGGAGGAAACAGGCGGAAAAAGATGTTTTTAAATTACTGAAATAAAAATTTTCACATACTTGTATAACAGTCGGTTTTTCATGTATGCTTGTGAGTGAAGGAGAAAAAATTCCTTAGGCGAGAGTGTAGATTTCTCGGATGCGAAGATACGAAAAAAGGCGGGCGCAGAAAATTTAAAAATCGTTAAAATTATCCGTCGGTAATCCGGCGGGCGGGTAAATTGTTGGAAGAGAAGGACTTAGTTTTGCATTTTTTTGTGATAAAATTTCTAAAAAGACAATGACGGATTTTCCGAAATATGACAGCATAGAACGCGCAAACGCCTTGACGCACGGCGCGGGCTTTTTGGCGAGCCTTTTGGGTTTATACTTCTTAGCGCAAAAGGGTTGGAGCACGGGCGAGCGGCACATTGCCGTCGGTTTGATAATTTTCGGAGCGTCATTGGTTGTGCTGTATTTGGCTTCGACACTTTACCACAGTGTGCCTTTTTATAAAGTACGGCGGCGAGCGATTCTTCGGCGTTTAGACCACATTGCGATTTATTTTTTGATTGCGGGCACGCACACGCCTTTTATACTACAATTTTTGGAAGGCGGAAAAGCCGTTTTCTATCTTTCTCTGATTTGGGGAATGGTCGCGCTCGGTCTTATTTTTAAGCTCTTTTTCTTCGGAAAATACGAGTGGTTGTCCGTCCTTTTTTATGTCGTGATGGGCTGGTCGGGCATTGTGACGGTGCCGCAGATGACGGATGAATTATCCTCCGTTTCCGTATGGTGGATTTTTATCGGCGGTCTGTTCTACACCGCCGGCGTTTTTTTTTATGTGCGCGAAAAAATGCGGTGGCATCACGTGATTTGGCATTTGTTTGTCTTGGCGGGGAGTGCGGCGCATTTTTGGGCGGTTTGGTTGAGTGTGGGATAGGAAACAGGAAAAAATCATAATCATATCGGGAAATATTATTTGTTTTCTCCTTACAAAAACTATCTTTGCCGGTATCTACACAAAATATAATCTGATTTCTGTAATTTTCTAAACATACTGTTCATTCAAACAATAACCTCTAATCACTAAAATACCTCAGAATGTCCGTTTTAGGAATAATTATATTCGTGTCAATAGTCTTAGCTGTCGGGGTATTTCTATACGTCTTGCGGAACGGTAAACCGGTCAGGCTGTCCTATGAAATTATCGGTTTTGCTGACAGTATCGAAACGGTAAATCCGGAATCGGGTGAAAGAAAAAGGTTTGATTATCAGGTTTGGGGGCAGGATGCTAAAGCGGTAGAATTGTTGGTAAGAGGTAAATTGCTGTTCAATTCCGACACTCTGAAATGGAATAAAACAGGCAGCACAAGTGTATTCTTCAAAATATTTAACGACCGTGAAAATCCGTCCGGGTTTGAAGGAGAAATAATCGAAAGCGGAAATTCCTCTCGTATCTTCGGAGAGGGGTATAAACTTGATGCCGCCCTTGATGACAAAGATGAGTTTACTTTCAAAATCAGATTTTCTAAGACGGATATCAATGCCGTTATCAGAGACAAAACACTCCTTAAATTTACTATCGAAGGGACTTACTCCGCCCGTGCGCTTATTTTTAATACCGGCGGCAGCAGAACTAAAACCTACGAATTTTATCTCGGTCCGGATTTGGGGGATACTTGGGTTTCTTTCGACCCCGGTACGACCGGTTCTTGTCTTGCAGCGGGTTCTCCGGTGAGTGACGGTATAGTCATGGAGCAAAAAAGAGGAGAAGACAGAGTCATTCCTTCGGTTATTACTTTTAATACCAAACAAACGCCCTCCGCTATTGAGAAAATGTCTGATTTGTATCCGCTTTATAATTACGGTGCAAATGCAGCGGCGCAAATGAATTTAGGACAAAACCGTACTTTTCAATCCATAAAAAAGTTATTGGGCTATACCGACGAGAAGGTCGTCACTTTTGCTAATAGTAAAACCATAGCTTTGAGCGGAAAGAAATTGAGTACGCTTTTAGTGCACGGTATTATGCAGGATTTTAAAAGCTACTTAGAAGACACACCGGGGAATCGGTTCTTGCTTGCGCCGTCGGGAGAGTTTAATCCGCTGCGCGCCGTGGTAGCCGTGCCTAATAATTACACCCCTTCCAAAATAGACGATATGTTGGGTTGTATTCGTAACCTCAACCAATTTGAAGAAATAAGGTATGTGACGGAGGCCGAAGCCGTCCTTTGCTATTATCTCTCCGAGCATAACCGTCTGCACCCGAAAGGAGGCGCATTGAGCGACGAAACTATTCTCATTTTCGACATGGGCGGCAGCACGATTAACACGACCGTTGCGGATGTGTATCGGGAAAAACACTCCGACCGCTATAAAATTGAAATCGACTCTAAAATAGGTTACAGTATCGGCGGCGATACAATCGATTACTGTCTTGCCAAAACTATTTTTTCTTTTGAAAATATTTTTCCGCAATTAAAGGGCTTTAATCCTTTTAATGATGACCTGACAGACTCCAAAGCTAAACGCGAACTGCTCAAACAGGTACACAGCGTGGTATTCGATATGAAGAAAGACATCGTGCGCAGATACTACGACGAGCCTTTGATTATTAAAAATCCTAAAGCGGCTAAAGTGCCGAGCTTATCTATTTCGGAGGCTTTTTTCGACAATTCTAAAGTTGAAAGAGATTGGACGGTGTTACTGACTAAAAGTGATTTGGAAAGAGTCATTTATCGACTGTGCGGGCAGGAAACGGCTGTCTTGGACGACTCGCCTTTATACGAACTTTTTAAATCAGACCACAGCGGTAAGTATCCTTTGTTTCGTAACGAGTATTTTCAAAAATATGTGTACGGGCCCATTAATGATGCGGTGAACGACGTTATCGGTCTGTCAGAAGGGCGCGGAAGTTATATCGATACCTTGATTTTTTCCGGCAGAAGTTGTCTTTTTCCCTTGATAAAAGAGTCGGTCAGAAATGTAACCGACCAAATTCAACATACCAAAGACCGTGCAAAAGATACAATCGTCTTAAAAGGAAATGAACTGAAAACCGCCGTGGCGCGGGGTTCTTGTTGGTATGGAGTGCACAAAGAAGCGGTAGAATTCAGCTCGCCGCGTCTCAACAGTAACTACGGTGTAAAGAGAACAACCTCGCCCGACAAGAGCAGTTTTGACTTTGTCGAGTTGTTGAGATACGGCAAACCGTTCGACCTCGCGGAAGGTGCGGACAATAAATTGCGGGCAGAAAAGACCGTCACTCAAAACTTCACTTACGACGGTAACAGAGTCAATTTTTTCCAAATTATGGGAGAAGACGCCAAGGGGATTTTAGAGCAAGACCAAAAACACAAATACTCGCTCATTGCGAGTATTCGTGTGCAGCAGCAGATAGCCAAAGTAGGCATAGCCGTCAGTCCGGGTGCGCAGGTAGAGTGCGGTATTACGACGGTGACGGATAAAGAGGTTAAAGTGCAAGCAGACAAACTTATGGAGGAAGTCGTCAATGATAACGAAGAACATTACACTTGGATAATCAGCTAAAAAACTACGGATTATGCCCCTTTTAAAAATCTTTTTCCTCAAAATTTTCGCCCTTTTTTTTCTCTTGTTCGGTTCGACTTTGTCGGCGCGGCAGGGTTACGGAGATTTCAACTCGGATTGTTACGGGATAATCGAAAGCAGCGGCGAAACCGTACAGATTTTCGACGGTGAAATACTGCCGATTATCGACCGTGCCGCCGGTATTTTTGCTTTCGGCAATGAGCGTATCGAAGTTTCCGATAACTCGAAGTACAGTATTCTTTCTAATTTGTCGAGTGAAGCAAATCATCTTTGCGAGTATTACGGAAATACTTTTACGAAAACCACCGACGAAGGCAGTACGGTCATTACTTACGACAAAATCAATCGTGCTGTTCAAGATATTACCGAAAGAGCAAATATCATTTCTGATTTGCAGAGCAGTACTCTGAGAGTTATTCAATCGGGAGATTATTTGCGGATTCTTATTGCCAACGTACCTTCTTTTGTTTACAATACGGCGCAAGATGACTCGAACTCAAACGGGGCGCAGTTGATGCGAGATTTACGTAATGAATTAGAGACGGCAAAAAGAGAAAATATTGAACTTGAATTTCAATTTCTCTCGACACAAAATGAACTTTTGGAATGCGAAGAAGAACTCTACGCCGCGCAGCAGGAAACCAACCTGCCGTGGCTTCCGATTGCACTCGCCGCACTTTTAGCCGCTGCCCTTCTCTACATTTACAGTCAGAAAAATGAAATACACCGACTGAATGACGAACTCGCCGAGAGAAAGCGCGGCGGCAGAGGAGGAGAGCGCGTTCGCCCTATGGATTTTTAAAAAACTAACCGCCGAGAAAAGTCTGCACCGGCTTTTTATCGACAACAAACCCCTTTCGACATGAGAAAATTTATTTGCGTTTTCTATTTGGTGTTTTTAGCTACCGGTTCGGTTTTCGGGCAGGACTTTATGAAGGTTGTTAAAGACGGGAAGGCTTTTTATATGCCGTTGAAAGATACTATCGATGTTTTTAAGGGGGAGATTTATCCGATTAGTAGCACAGGGGTAGATATTTCAAAAACTGACTCTGCTGTTTTTAAAATAAACTCCGACTCGACGAGTAACCGGTTAGTTGGGCAACTTTTTGTTGAGAGAATCGATGTTGTAGAAATTACTAATAATGACTCTCTCGAAATTTTGAAAATTTACGACGGAAAAAAATACAAAGACAGTATTGCTTCTAATAGTTCAAAAGTTTTTTTAGAAAAAGATTTCAGAGATTTGAGGATACAACAGAGGGGAGTTGTGTTTTTGTCAGATTTAAGAGAAAAACTTAAAGAAAAGAACGAAAAACAAGTTAAAGGTAACAAAACTGCTGACATACTTACTAACAACACGAAGGAAGAGGACTCTTTCGATATTTATACTTTAGCAGCGATTGCATTATTTTTTCTCGCCGCAATTTTGAGTTTAATTTTAATCAGAGAAAAGAAAAAAACAGATAAACTCAATAACGAAAATTCTCACCTAAAATTTAGATTAGATGCAGCTAATTCTAAAAATGAAAAACTCGCTGCCGCCGCTTCTGTCGCAACCAAACCAAAAACCAAAAACCAAAAAATAAAAGTCAAACCCAAAGCGCAAACCCCGCCCCCGCCGACTGGACCTATTCAAAAGCAGGAAATTACCTCCGTCGAATTAAGAAATCACAACGGCATTACTTTCGGTATTTCGGAACTAAAAAAAACAATCGGAGAAACAGAAGAGAAGATTCAAAAAAACGTCGAGCAAGATGCTTTTTTGCGCAACTTTTTACCGTTGATAAAAGCAATGTTTGAGAAAAACGAAGAGAAAAAAAATAACTTCGACTACGGAAAATGGGAAAAAATTCTCGACGGACTCAAACAGGATAATCGACTGACCGAACCCGGCTACGTCAAAGCCGTGCGCGACTTCAGAGAAGAAAAAGAACAGATGAAATATTTGGAAAAACCGATGTACATCGAATATTTGCAGCCGACAATCGAAAGTATTTTTATTTTAACGGAAGAATTACATAAATTAAAATATTTCGCGGGAGAAGGAAAAACGGAAAATTTTTCTAAATTTGCCCAATGGGAAGACTTTATTAAAAGTCAGACTGCACATCTGAGAAAAATTCTGAAAACTCATCTCGATTTGGAGGTCAATACGGTTGAAATACTCAAACCGTTGACCGACTACGCCGAGTTTACGGAAGCTACCGACCAAAAGGAACACCGCCTCTATTACGAGAAGATAAACGAACTCGCCAAGCAACAAGAGCAAATTACTGTTGTCGAGATTTTGGGTTTATCTACCACATCTCCTTACGAGAATTCAAAAACTTTAGTTACCGTCGCTCAATGAATTTCGATTTAAAAAGCGTTTGGCCTGATTTGCAGTATTTTATCGGCAATTCAGACCTGACCGACCCCCTTTATTACCTTTTCATTTTCCTTCCGTTGCCCCTGTGGTGGTTGCTGACGAAGGTGTTTCTGCTGTCTGCCAAAGACCGTCGCCGTGACCCTAAATTGCCCGCGAGTCGAGAGTACACCATACAGTACTGCCGCGTAGCCGCAGGTTGCTGTACGGCGTTTTTGATAATTTTGGGCATCTGTTATTTTTGGTCGGAAGGATACTATAACTCCAATCCGCTGACTTTTTCACACCTGCTCGCACTCTTAGTTGCGTACCTCATCATCGGTGCAGCGATGCGCGCGGGCGCATCACTATTCGCAAAAGCTACGGTCGGGCGTTTGATTTTTCAACCTTTAAACGAAGAAGACGAACGCAACCGCACGGTGCTTTTAAAAAGAGAATTTGCCAAGAGAAAACTGTGGTTAGTTCTGCCGTTTGTCGGTTTTTTGGCTTTGTTGATGCTGAATTTGAAAAGCCAAAATTTGGTGACAATCGTTTTGGATAATTCTTCGAGTATGGAAACCAATAATGCCAACGGCATTGTGCCAATCGAGGTCGGACGAAAAGCGCTGTTTAAGACCGTTGAGAATTTAGACGGTTACACGGATTTAATCATCGCTACTTTCGCTGAGTCCGATAACTATATTTCTGATGCAGGAGAATTAGCAGGCAAACAAACGGCACAGGAATTGACCGGTAATGTGAGATTTTTCGACGCAGCGGACAATAACAACGCCCGCTCTTACATTAACACACTCAATAATGTCATCACGCCTTCTTCTCCTTTGACTGAAACGATTTATAAAAGCTATCTTTTTGCAAAAGAATACAGCGCAAATAAGAGCTACGGTAACTCGGCAATGATTATTATCACGGACGGCGGCGAGGCAAAACTCGGTGATTTTACTGATTTGTTTTGTGACGACGCAAATTTTACCGCCGTTTTTCCCGACCCCGAAAATATCAGTTTAATTAATTTGGAAGACGACGCAACGGGCGATTTTTACAATAAGGCAGCGGACTGTGGCTATACGATGCAGGAGGGGTCTGATTTGACTGCCTACAACGAGTCGCTCGATATGCTGATGCAGGACTACAAAAATAATTGGAGCGTCATTTTTTGGACGATGATAATTGCACTCGTGTCTTCTTTGTTTATTTATTTCACAGAACCCAAAAGAAACTAAATATGAGGTTGTTGCTTTTTACGACATTGATTACTTTTTTCGCATTATCGGCAGCGGCGCAAAGCAGCGCGTTTGTCTTAGTGGACGTGTCGGGGTCGGGACCGAACGACATGGATATTCGACGGGATGCCAAGCAAATAACGGAAGATTTGATACAGGGAAAATATAATCCTTCTGATTACATGCCGGGGTGGAAATGGTCGTCTTCAGCGTCGCAGCAAATTCAAGACTACAAAGCAGGAAAAGGAAAACCGATGATAGACCCGAGCAAAGACGGGTACTTGATGATTATGCCTTTCGGTGAGAAAAATACCTACCGTAACAAGCAAATAGCCAAAATCAGCAACTTGCAGCGAGAGTTAAGTCCGTTTTTCGATGCCCACTACCCGACCATTTACGATGACAATTACACGTACATCGACCTCGCCGAGGCTATGGCGGCGAGTTACGCGACAAGCAATCAAATCGGCATCACGGAGTATTACTTAATCGAAGTAACGGACAATCTGCAAGACACCGACAGCAGAGGTCCGAATTACACAGCCTTCGAGCAAGACGTAATCGACCGCTACGGCACAAACTCGATTAAAGACGTAAAATCGGGTACGCTGCGCTATCAGGGGGCGAACAGTTCCAATTTTCAGATTACGGTCGGCACCGTAACTATCAGTAGCAGCGGTAATAGTCCGATTAAACCCATATCGCCCGGCACGCAGGGCGTGAAAAAAAATCTGTCACTAACTAACCCAATCGGTGGTACACGCAAAAATCCGAAAAAAATGTCGGGTAATTCCGTTACCGTGATGTGGAAGTGTTTGGGTTGTGACAGTCTGCTGACCTTTCGCGCTGCTTTGACTCCTGTGGGCAATAAGTCGAAGGAAGTCAGACCGCAAACACAAAAAACGTCGGGTTCTTCGGCTACTTTTAATTTGGACGCAAGCGGCGTTTATAAAGTCAGCGTATCTGCTAAAGGATTGAGCAGCCGACCCGCTTACATCGAAGTTTCGGGAGATAACCTCGCGGGAGAGGGCGGCGGCTGTGGTGCTTTTCCGATATTACTGTTCTTGATTTTGTGCGGAGTCGGTTATTTTCTGTACACGAAAAATCAAAGAAAAGAAAGAATACCTGCGGACGAAAATAACGGCTACCGATCTCCGAGCCAAAGAAAAGACCCGCCCGCGACCGGCGGCGGCGGAGGCGGCAGCAATGATTTAGATACTTTCTGACAAGCAAACAATTCAAAACCAAAAAACAATGAATTTCAATCTCTACGACCTCTTTTTCGATTTGGGTTTTAACAACCTCAACGAACTCGCACTTAAACTCCTGATTTTTATTGCGGCGTGGCTGCTGCTGCTCTACGTCATTTACTTTATTTTGAATAAAGTCGTAAAATCCGACATCCACCGCGAGTACCAACTGCGCGTCAATTTTCTGTGGGCTTTAGGCATCTTTCAATTTTTGGTTTGCATTTACTTCTTCTTTCTGCTCAAAGAAGCGGGAACGGCTTCGTTTATTTGGGACAAAATTGAATTTTACGCCGCCCTCGCGCCGCAAATTATCATCTTTTTTGGTACCATTATATGGTACTACATCAAAAGTAATCAATACAAAAAACTGACGAGCAAAAGGATATAAGCCCGCACCGTCGCTCCTTTTTTGTCATCCATATTTTTCATTTTCGCTCAATCTCAAAAAAAATGTCAAAAAAACCAACTATCCTCATCGGCATCGGTTCGAGCGGTCTTTATGTACTCGAACAAGTCCAAAATTTTTACTACGAAAACACGGGAAAAAACAAACCCGCACACGTAGAGTACCTGTACATAGAAACCAACAAAGATAATCGCCCGGGCATCACGGCACTGCCCGATGAAATCAAGCAAATCTACATCAGCCTCGGCAACATGGCGACGATGATAAAACAACTGCGCGACGAGGGCGGCGCTAACATGGATTGGCTGCCGTCATCCGAACACATTTTAGATGCCGGCATGGGCGCGGGCGGTATTCCTGCCGTAGGTCGCTTGGCACTGTGGGGCAGAAACAACGAGGGGAATAATCTTAATAATGTAATTTCCGCTATAAATTATGCTTATAATGCCGTCAGCGGACCCGGCGCGCAAAGTGACGGCGGAGTGCCGACGGTTTATGTTACGGGTTCGGTCACGGGCGGTACGGGTTCGGGTACGTTTGTCGATTTGGCTTACCTGATTCGGACACTCATTCCTGAGATAAAAGAACTATATTCGCTCATCATGCTGCCGCCCGAGCCGCAAAATATACGCGGAAACGAGATTATTTACTCCAATGCGCACGGAGCTTTGCGTGCTTTGGAATTTTATAACAAAGTCGAAAATGTTTACGAGAAGCCGGGGTCGCGTCCTTTGGAGACCTTCAAATCACCGCCCTACGAACTGACGCAGTACATTTCGCAGTCGTATAACGACGGAACACCAAACCTGCAAAGTTTGGGCGGACTTTACAAAATTGCCGGCTTGTATTTGTTTCTCAATGTTATCGGTTTGGGACCGAAAAGAACCGAGCGTTTGGTGGATGCGAGAGGAAACAACCAAATCGGTAAATACGGTACTTTCGGTTTGTCGGGCATTCAATACCCGAAAGCACAAATTCAGGAATATCTGTCTTTAAATTTGGGAACGGAACTGCTTTCCAATTGGATAAACCACGAATTTTATGTGCAGGCAAACCAAAAAATTCCGATAGACAAGTCAAAAATCAGCCGTGAAACCTCGACGGCATTTACTGCTTTCCTGCGTCGCGCTTTTGACAGTCTGAATGCCGCAGGCGGAAATAATTTGCTGCGTGCCATAGAACGCGACTCGATTGCCATTAACAAAAACGAAAAAGGCAAGCCGCAGGACGCGCTTTATAAACTTTACTCTCCGCATCAGCCCGACAGCTACTACGCGCAGGTCAGTAATAATCTGCAGTCTGCCATGGACAGTTTGATTACCGACATTCACGGTATGATAACGGGCGACATCAATCGCTACGAAAGTTTGTACTATGCCAAAATGCAACTCGAAGCCCTCGGCGAGTCCATAGCATCGACTTTACAATATTGGAAAACGCTCGGTCTGTCTTCTTACGCCAATAAATGGGAAAACCATTTGGGTATGCAGATAAACGGAATGGTCAAAGGCAACTACAAACTGCTGTTAGAGCAGGATGCCGTGCTGCAAGACCGTATGGCGGTTACTTTGGAGCAAATGAAAATGCACTTGATAATCAACAAATTATTAGCACTGCGCAAAAATCTGTTGGAAGGAGAAGTGCCGCTGACGACCGCTACCCGCAGTGAAGTCATAGTATTACCGACTTCTTTTAAAATTAATCGCATCATCAGCGAAACCGAAAAAGCTATCGGCAAACGTGACAAAGATGCTTCTGCAAGCGAATTTAAAAGTTTGCAAATGCGCAAATATGAAATTGAGGGCGATATGTCGGATACGAGTATTCCGATTTTACGGGTTTTCCCTTCAGGAGAGTTCGAGTCGGAGGTCAGTCAGTCGCGTCAGCGGTATCTACAGAATGCGGGTCGAGCATATCCTACCAAATCGACTCTAATCCAAGAGTCGGATTTGTGGACATATCTCAACAAAGAAGAAAAGCTGCATCGTAAACTGTACCGAGATTGTATCTTGCATTTCCGTCAAGACTTAGACCGCTATCAAGCCGTAGAGGATTACGATGTCGGCAGATATGTACAAAATAATCCTAAAGATGCGAGAGCCTATGCGGCAAGAGCAATTTCTTATCTGTTACCAATCAGAAAAAAGACACTCGATCGTTCCGTAAATATTCCGAAAGTGGTTATCGGCTCCAATAAGACGATAATCAGTAATGTAATTCAGCACTTGCAGGAGGCAAATCTTTTTGAGTTCGAAGACCGGGGCGACCATATTTTAGAGATTCAGCAATTGCGCAATATTATGGTTTTCTATATTGAGCAAGCGAGTTACGACCCGCTCGTCGATATTTCTTACGTGGATAAGTTAAAGCAATTGGATATAGACTATCCGAGAGCCAACAGAATCACGGATGAAAAATGGTTCGAGTCGCGCAATCCGTATTTGAATCAAGAAAAATACTTGGCGGCGGCGGCTAAAAACGAGTCGAAGTAAGGCTGAAGAAACCAACAACAATTTACCAAAGGTTCGGGCAGAGAAAAAGCACCGCCTTTTCTTTGCTCGAACTCGATAACGTCAAAAATCATGAATCATCTCGGAATAACCCTCCAAGACAGAGAGCGCAAGCGCATTCAACTGAAAAATAAAACCGACAACCCCGGTTACTTATTTTTGGCGGCTTGTCTGCTGCCGTTGCTTATTTACGGTCTATACTACTTCGACGTGTTTTCGTCTGCGGCGAAAATTAGCGAGTTTGTCGAATTGGAAAAATCGACTGCCTTGGTCAATACCGGAACGGGAGCGGGTACTGCATTTCTTATTTCGGAAGACAAACTGCTGACCGCCAAACACGTAGTCGATGACCTGCAGGAAGGCAGTTCGGTTACGCTGCTTTTCAAACGTGCCGAGCCGGAAATCACCACCACCGCCACCGTAGAGTGGATAGACCCGACACCCGCCGGCGCAAACGTCACTCTCGATTATTTTCTCACCGATTTAGCTGTTTTGAGGTTAGACAATCCCTCTGTGGCAGCCGACCTGCTGCCTTTGGATTTGGGAGTTTCCGCCGACATCGGCAGTCTCAGTTCCATTATTGTCATCGGCTATCCGGGCGGCGATTTTTCGGTCACCAAAGGCAACATCAACAGCGATACTTATCAAGATACGGATTTGTTCAAAATCGACGCGGCCTCTAACCCGGGTAACAGCGGCGGTCCCGTCATTGACGAAGAAACGCAAACGGTCATCGGTATGCTCGTGGGTGGTAATTCGGAACTGACGCAGGGGAGTAATATTGCTAATAAATCGGATAATATTTTGGGGTTGTTGGAGAATGCGGGGGTGGTGTGGTGAGGAAACGGCAGATATTCTGAAAGAAACTATTTTATAGAAACAGAAGGTGTTAATCATGAAAAAGCACAAAATGGGAGATACCTCAGGGAATAATCCCGTCGAAAGAATATACCTACATCAAAAATGGTACAAAAATCCAAGTATATATTTTGGAATGATTTCTCTTTGTATAGCGTTAATTGCTTCGTGTAGAATGTGTACAGTAACTAAAGCGGCGTGTATAAGCCCCCTAATTAAGCAGACTGAGATTCCTAATAAAAATTGTACATTTC
>JAHDCG010000104.1 GCA_020629965.1 Saprospiraceae bacterium
GGTTTACGGTTTACGGTTTACGGTTTACGGTTTACGGTTTACGGTTTACGGTTTAGTTTATCCTTTTTATCGCAGACAAAATTTTTACTGCCTGATTTTCTGTAATTTTTAAAATAATCTTTTTTTCCAAATCCTGCCTATGCGTCTTTTTACTTTGCTTTTTTTGTTTCCTTTCACCGTTTTTGCGCAGTCCGACTGGGAAGAGCAGCGCAGCGAGGCGGGCATCACGATTTACACCCGTGACTTGGAGGATTTTGCTTTTAAGGAATTTAAAGCCCTGACTACGCTCGACTGTCAACCCGAAGAGATTATGAATTTGGTGCGTGATTTTAAGAATGCGGAGCAATGGAATTACAAAACCGTCAACACGGAAGTGCTGAAAAAGGTAAGTGCCGCCGAGTATTTTGTGTACTACGAAATCGAAATGCCCTGGCCGCTCGACAACCGCGACCTCGTGATGCACCTGCGCTTTACGCAAAATAAATTTACCAAAGAGGCGCGGATTATTTTGCAAAGTATTCACGATTACATTCCCGAAAAAGAAGGTTTGGTACGCATTAAAGACGGGCAGGGATTTTATAAACTCAACCCGACGGCAGACGGCAAAACGGAAGTCATCTATCAGTTTCTCACCGACCCCGGCGGCATTCCCGCGTGGATTTTCAATCTGTTTATTACCGACAGTCCGTTCGTGACTTTGCAAAATATGCGGGAAGAGGTACAAAAAGGTAATTACGACGCAGAGCCGTAGCCTGATTTTACTTTCGTCGTATTTTTCCGTTCATTTATCGTGCAAACTTACCGTTCACAAAATTTCATCGTAAATTGAGTTCATAAAGCAATTATTCATTCACTTTCAAAACTCAATTATCATGGGATTTAACAACAGTATGATTACCTCTAACCGCAACAACCGCGCTCTGCAAAAAAGCACGGTTTCCTTCACCCGCAACGTCGGCAAGACCACCTTCCCGAGCGGAAATACAGTCACGCAAGCCGACCGCGACGCCACGAAAAGACTGAAAAAATTCAACAGAATGTACATGTTAATCGTGTGGCTGTTGATGCTTCTTCTCGGCGGCATTGTCACTTACCTGTGTGCGGTTTGGGTGACGTAGAAGGATTTCAGAGATTAGAAATGAACGCGAATTTCGACTCGGTCGGGGTTTGCGTTTTTCTTTCTCAGAACAAATGCCCCATTAAATCCGCCTTCGTCTTCAAATAAAATTCATTCTCCTTCCCCGCCTCGATAATCAGCGGCACCCGACTCGCCACCTTCACTTTCGATGCCTGCATCGCCTTGATTTTCAAGGGATTATTCGTTAAAAGGTGAATAGATTCAATTCCCAAATCCAACAAAATTTCCTCCGCCAAATCATAATGCCGGCTGTCAATCGGTAAGCCCAAGTGCGCATTTGCATCGGCGGTATTCAGCCCGTCATCCTGTAAATTATAGGCTTTCAATTTATTGATAATGCCGATACCGCGCCCCTCCTGCCGCAAGTAAATAACTGCTCCGCCCCGCTCAGCCGCTAACTCCAGCGCACGGTGCAACTGCTCACCGCAGTCACATCTTTTCGAGCTGAACAGGTCGCCCGTCATGCACTCCGAGTGAATACGCGTCAGCACCGGCGCGTCCGTATCCGCGCTTTCGTGTACCAGCGCGATGTGCGGCATCGGGTCGCTCGGGTCGTCGGCATAGGCAGACATATAAAAATTTCCCCACGGTGTCGGCATCAAAGCCTCTGCTTGTTTCTTCATTAAATCTGTTTCTGATTTTGTCGGCAGCAAAGTTACGCGAAAATAACAAGCGGTCGGGAAAGAAGTTGAGGAGGATGCGATGTACGAATTACGAATTACGATGTACGATGTACGAGCGCGTCTCTTGCCCGTCTTACCTTCTCGTCTCTCTGCAAAACGTGCAGTTGCATGTCTCTACAAAATTACCGATGCGTCGTGCAGTTTTCCGACCCTGTAGAGACGTAACATTGCCACGTCTGAACCCCGGAGCGTATTCGAAAATTCAAAAAAAATCATTGTCACCGTATAAACATAAAAAACACGCCTAAAAGAAAGCACTCCCCCCAAGCAGTCGTACATCGTAAATCGTAAATCGTAATTCGTACATCGTACATCGTACATCGTACATCCTTTCTCGTATTAAAAAATAAATATACATCTAAACCGTGACATAACAACGCCCTAAAAACCAAAACGCCGCCGCGCAACGCCGAAAAGTTTCTTTTATTTTGTTTGGCAATGTCAAAAATGCGGGCTTATCTTGCGGATGTATTCACCTGCTTTTATACTACCTGTCTTTTTAAAATTACTTCTTGTTTTTGCAAAATCCCTCTTGAAATCGCATTGATTTTCGAGAGCGACACCCTGTTACTTCACTGTCTTTTTACCCGAAAACTATTATCAATCGGCTGCCTCCCCGGTCAAAATGTACATTCGTCTTTATCGACGAATGCAACCGCAGTGTGCGCAGGTTTGTCCCGCGCGATACAAGACTTTTTCTGCCGCTTTTTAGAATTTCAGAAACGACTTTACCCACAAATAAGCATGCAAAGCGAAGATTTAATATTTTCCAAAAACATGTGACTGATGAGAATAACAAACACACTTTTTTTACTGCTTTTCCCCCTTTTTATTATTGCCCAAAACGCTGACTACAACATCACCGGCCCCGCTGAAGTCTGCGGCGAACCCTGCGGCAACTACGGCCTCTACTACGCCAACGGCGCCTTAGTGACCGACGAGGTAACGTGGAATTTTTACTTCGACTACCCCGTCGGCACCGCCGCTACGGGTAATCCACTGACCCTTTGCGTCCCGCCGGATGCCTACGCCGCCGCGCAGTGGGTGGTCACCGCGACCCTCGCCGGCAGCAGCGCACCCGTTGCCGAGTTTACCACCGAATACACTTCCGACGCGCTGCCGTTGACTTCCAACCTCGTCTGTCAGGAGGAAAATGCGCCCTGCCTGACCATGTGCGCGGGACAAACTTCGCAGTTTACCGTACCCTCCGCCACCGTCGAATACTTTTGGAATATCGAAGGCTCGGACACTTATATCGTCGATGAAAATACGGCAGCGGTCACTTGGCACACCGTCGGCGCGGGCAATATCAGCGTCGAGCGCGGCGGCTCCAACAATTTGCTCGTGGTAAACTGCGGCGAGGTCGCTCCCGTCGGAAACCCATATACGACGGGCAATGCGGGCGGGCGATACGTCTTTTTTGAAGGCGGCGTCGGACCTTACACCGTGGAAATCATCGGCAATAACTTCTACGAATCTACGGTCGAAGACCCCGACGGCCCCGGTCAGCTCATCGACTTCGGAATGCCCGACGGCGCGGAGGGAATTTACAACGTCACCGTCACCGACTCCGAAGGGCAAACCGCCGAGTGTGATTTTGAACTAACGGGCGCAGGCTGCAGCGAACAATACTTCAATTTCGGACCGATTTCGCCCACCGATTGCGAAAATTGTAACGGCGAAATTCGTCTCTCGCAACTGCAACCCGGTTGGTCTTTTCTCTGGAATGACGGCTACACCGAGGCCGACCGCGAAGACCTCTGCGCGGGTGATTATTCGGTTACAATTACGGACATGGAAGGCTGTGAGCGCGTCCGTGATTTTACTTTGACGACCTATTTTTGCGAAGAAAGTTGTCCGGCCTACGCGCAGCAGTGCATTGAAATCGTACCCAATCCTATCGCTAAATTTATCAGCTTTCCGGCGGCGGAAAATATGACCGTCGATGTGTGCAGCGGGCAGTCGGTTTACTTCCAAAATCAATCTTCGGGCGCGGATACTTTTATCTGGCGTTTCGGTGATTTGGAGACTTCCGTCGAAGCCAATCCGGAACACGTTTACGCTGCACCCGGCAGCTACGAAGTGACCTGCATCGCCCGCAATGATTGCTTCTGTATGGATACTACTTCCCTGATTGTCAATGTCTTACCCGCCGCCATTCCCGAAATAGAATGCACGGGCACGGTCTGCGTCGGTGACACGGTGACGTATCGCACACCGACCGAGTGCGGGCAGTATCAGTGGACTTTCAGCGAAGAAGGAGACTTAATCGAGGGCGGCAGCGGCGACGATAATTTTATCAGAATTGCTTGGAATGCCGGACCTTTCGGCACCATCGGTTTGTCGGTAGCGGGCTGTAATTCGGGCGCAATTTGCGAGCAGGAAAACCTCGTACAAATCCCGATTTTGTCGGGCGACGCAGAGATTGCCGGTCCGGAAAAAGTATGTAATAATTCACAGGAAATTTACAGCATTCCTTATTATCGCGGTGCGACTTACGAGTGGTCGGTTTCCGAGTTCGGTACGATTACAAGCGGACAAAATACGCATCAAATTACCGTTTATTGGGAAGGCGAAAGCCCCAATTTCGCGCAGTCGGTTTCGGTCACTTACGACAACTGCTGGATGGGCTGCGGCGGCTACGCCGAATTGCCGGTCAGTCTTGTTCCCGATTTTTATCTGCTCGGACCGCCCGTGATTTGTGAGGGTGAAACCCACGAATTTTTCGGAGAAACGGCCGGCGGCACCGTCCCCGCCAACCTTTTTTGGCAACTGCAAAACGGCTCCGATTCCATTGTTTTTATTTCTCAAAATGCCCAACCTGCCGCCGAAATTGCCTTCATCGACGGCGGCGGAACCTATACCCTGACTGCCTTTCCCGACAATCCGGATAATTGGTGTTCGGACAGTTACAGCCGCTCGATTATCGTTAATCCCGCGCCGCCCGCGCCTTTGGGCATCAACGGCGAGCAGGTCGTTTGTCTCGGGCAGAGTTATTTTTATTCCGCGCAAAGCAACCTCAACAATCCCGCTTTTAAATGGCTCATCGACAACAACGGCGAGGTTACCGAATTTATCGGCAACACCGCCGCCGTGACCTGGACGGGCGCAGGGCCGCACACGATTTCCGTCGCACAGTTGGAGAGCGGCGGACTGAATTGTGAGTCGGATTACATTTCACAAAACATCGACATTTTACAAAATCTGACCGTAGAAGGGCCGGACGAAGTTTGCGTAGAAAGCGTCTCGACTTATTACACCGTCGATTTGCCGAATATCACTTATCAATGGTCGCTCACGCCGAGCAATGCCGGATTTATTACCGCCGGTCAGGGCGAAAACAGCATCCAAATATTTTGGACGACGGAAAATAATGCAGAAATTTCCGTACATATATGCGACGAATCTGTGACAAAAAATATCGCCGTAAATCCCCTCCCCGACCCCGTCGTGGATTATTTGCCGGAGGTCTGCCCCGGTGAGGTGTCGCCCGTCGGCAGCCCGGAAGCCTTCGCGGCTTACACTTGGAAAAATGCAAGCGGTACGCCTTTGGGAAATACGCAGACCGCAGAATTGCCCGCCGGCTACTACGCCTTGGAAGTCGAAAATGACGCCGGCTGCCGCAGTAACGTCGCTTTTCAAATCGACCACTTCCCGCCGCCGCCGCTCAATCTGACCTCGCCCGACCCGACGACGATTTGCTCGGAAAACGGCAGCGATTTTCCCGTTTTATACGCTTCAAACATCCCGAATGCCGTGATGTATCAATGGTTTTTGAACGGAGAATTGACCTCGGGCAGCGGGCAGATTTACGGCTCGGAAAGTTTCGGGGACTATCAGGTGGCGGTCGAAGACACGAACGGCTGCACCTATTGGTCGAACGTGCTGAGCGTAGTCGATGACTGCGACGCGCAGGCGACGGAGTGCGACGAGACTTTGGAGTTTGCGGCAAATTTTACCGACGACTGTAACACGATAGATTTTATTCCGCTATCGGAAAACATCGTCAGCATCGCCTCGTGGGATTTTGGCGACGGTACGGTTTCCGAGGGCGAAAACGTGACACATACTTACGCCGAAGCCGGTTATTATTTGGTCACACTTTTTGCTTACGTCGAAATCAACGGCAACACCGTCCTCTGCTACGGACAAAATGCGGTTTCCTTTCCCGCCGTCGCCGATTTTGAGATACAACCCGAATGCGCCGGCACCCCGACCCGCTTTTTTGACGAATCACAGCTCATCGACAGCGAAAATATCGAGACTTGGGCATGGGATTTCGGCGACCCCGCAAGTCCGCAAAATACCGCTGACCTACCCGACCCGACGCACGAGTTTTCGGGCGGCGGCACCTTTACCGTGACGCTGACCGTGACGGGTTCGGCGGGCTGCACCTCGACCGCGACGCAGGACATCACGATACTGCCCTCGCCCTCGGTAGATTTTGCGCCGATAGACCCGAGTTGTGAGGCGAAAGCCGTTTTCTTTACCGCCGAAACTTCTGCTAACACACTCTTTACGGAATGGAATTTCGGCGACCCCGGCAGCGGCACGGCAGACACGGCAACGACCCCGCAGGTGTGGCACAACTTCGCGGCGGCGGGCAGTTATAACGTCACCCTCATCGGCAGCAACGTCTATAACTGCGCCGACACGATGACGCGCACCGTCACCCTGACCGAAAACGAAATGGACGGACTCATCACCTCCGAACCGGGGCTGGCGGTCTGCGACGGCGGCACGGTGACAATGATTGCGCCGCCTTTTCCCGAGGCAACCTACGCCTGGTCAAACGGCGTGACCGAACAAGCCGTCATTGCCGACGCGGCGGGCAGTTTTCGCGTGACGGTGACGGACGGCAACGGCTGTACTTACGTGCCGCCGACCGTGACGACGGAGTTTTTCGCACAGCCTCTCGGCGACGTGTACGCGGTGCAATACGATGATTTCGGCAATCCGATTAACTACATTTTTGAAGAATATTTTCTCTGCGTCGGCGAAGATTTGCATTTGGAAGTGACTGACAACGAGACGTTTATCTACCAATGGAGTACGGGCGAAAGCGGTCCGACGGTGCAGTACGGCGAGCTGCGCGACAATAAATTAGAGGAAGGCGAACACGATATTTCGGTGACGGTGACAGACCCCGCGACGGGTTGTATTTCGGTGGCGGTTTTCAACGTGACGGTGCATCCGCAGCCGGTGACGCCCGTGATTATTTCGGATACGGCAACGCCGATTTGTCCGAGCGACGAGGCGGTTTTGAGCATTTCCAATCCGTTTCCGACGTACAATTATGAGTGGAATTCGGGGGAAGACGACAACGAAATCACACTCTACGCCGGCGGCGAATATTGGGTGGAGGCGACGAATGAATTCGGGTGTACGACGAGCAGTAATCACATTTTTGCGGAAAATTCGCCCGATATGGGCAAAATACCCGACGGCTGTCATACGCGCTGCGGCAGCGATACTTTGTGTTTGCCCGGCTTTGAAAACGTGGTCGGTTATCAGTGGTATTTGGACGGCGAAGCGATGGCTGCACCCCTCGGCACGACACCGGATTTAATCACGGAGGAGTCCGGCGATTATACCTTGGAAATGACGGACGCGGCGGGCTGCGTATTTACCTCCGAGCCGCTGTCGCTGTACTTTTATCAAGGCACGGGCAGCATCACGGGCGCGGTTTATACGGACTCGAATGAAAACGGCATCATCGACGCGGAAGACGAAATTTTGCCCGACATCGACATCTTGCTGCTCGATGCGACGGGGCAACCGCTTACCCAGGCAGCGAGCGACGCGGCGGGCATTTACGGCTTTAACGACATTGCCTCGACGGAATATTTACTGGAACTGGACACGACAAATCTACCGGGCAATGTCACTTATAACATTATTGAAAACGCGGCGCAACTAACGGGCTGTGAGGATGTCGAAACGGTGAATTGGCTGCTGTCGCCCTACTGTGCGCCCGTTTTTGCGGACTTAGCAATACCGAGCTGCGACGGTGATGCGGCGATTTTTCAGGACACGGAAATCGCGGTCGGTGCGGCGGCGGAGTTCGTTTTTGCCTCCTTTTTCGGCTGCGACAGTACGCTGACGGTGACGGTCTTCGATGCGACCTCTCCGCCGGGCGCGGAGACGGTGACGATATGCAACGACAGCCAAATCGAGATTAACGGCAGCTTGCTTTCGGTCGGCGAGTCGGTCGATATTTTTTACGAAAATCAATACGGCTGCGACAGCCTCGTGACGGTCACGGTACTCGGTACGGAGGAAATTACGGGAACGGACAACGTCACCGTTTGCGCGGGCGAAACGACGGAAGTGAACGGTGAAACTTTGGCAATCGGCGAAAGTACGGACGTCGTTTTCACGGCGCAAAACGGTTGTGACAGCATCGTAACGGTTACGGTGCTTGGTCTCGATGCAATTACCGGCACGGACACGTACAGCGTATGCGAAGACACGACGGCGACGCTGAACGGGCAAACGCTCGCAATCGGCGAAAGTACGGACATGATTTATACGGCGCAAAACGGCTGCGACAGCATCGTAACGGTCACGATTACGGGAATGCAGACACAATACGCGGCGGAGACTTTTGGAATTTGCGGCGACGAAAATGTTGAATATCACGGTTATCAACTGGCGGCAGAAACGGAAACGGAAGTAACATTGACGGCGCAAAACGGCTGCGACTCGGTGGTGACGGTGACGGTCACGAGTTTGGATTCGCCTTTGACTTTTGCGGAATACGAACTGTGTCCGGGCGAGACGGTCGGGGTGCAGGGGCAGACTCTGCAGGCGGGCGAAACGGCGGAAGTTTTGTACACGAATGCGGCGGGCTGCGACAGTTTGGTGCAAATAACGGCGGTGAGTTTGGCGAGTGAAGCGGTGACGGCGGAGGCGGAAATTTGTCCGGGCGAGGTCTATGTTTACGAAAATACGGAGCTGCAAGTCGGTGACAGTCAGTCCTTTACGCTGACCAATCAAGCGGGCTGCGATTCGACGGTACTGCTGTCGGTGACGGCCTACCCGCCCGCCGAATTTTACGCGGTGCCGGATTACGCCTGCGCGGGATTTGACGACGGCAGCTTTACGATACCCGCCCCGCAGGGAGGCGCGCCGCCGTTTACTTACTCGACGGACGGCGAAAATTGGCAGACCGCGCCGACCTTTACGGGTCTGCCGGGCGGTGCGCACCTCGTGCACCTGCGCGATGCGCACGGCTGCCTGACGACGGAGGAGGTCTTCATCCCGACCGCGCCCCCGCTGACGGTCGAAGACAGCGAACAGGTACTGCCCTGCGCCGCCGACGAAATTCGCTTATTTCCCGTCCTCTTCGGAGGCAGCGGCGACCTGGATGCAGCCTGGTCAAACGGAGACAGCACCCTCACCCCCACGGTGACGGAAACGGGCGTTTACGACTTCACGGTCAGCGACATCTGCTACTCGGAGTCGGCCTCGGTGACGGTGGTGCGCGCCCGCGATTTCCGCAACAATATCTTCTACATCCCCAACGCTTTCTCACCCAACGACGACGGCATCAACGACTACCTCTGCACCCCGACGGGCAACGACGTGCAGGTGCTGTCCTACAATTTTATGGTCTTCGACCGCTGGGGCAATCAGGTCTATCGCAGCGACAAACAAGACGATTGTTGGGACGGCAGACACTTCGGGCAGGAGATGAATACGGCGGTTTTTGCTTATGTTTTGGAGGCGCGGGTTTTGATTTGTGAGGAGGTACGGGAGGTGTTTTTGTATGGGGATGTTAGTTTGGTGGGGTGACGACGGCATCAACGACTACCTCTGCCCCCCGACGGGCAACGACGTGCAGGTGCTGTCCTACAATTTTATGGTCTTCGACCGCTGGGGCAATCAGGTCTATCGCAGCGACAAACAAGACGATTGTTGGGACGGCAGACACTTCGGGCAGGAGATGAATACGGCGGTTTTTGCTTATGTTTTGGAGGCGCGGGTTTTGATTTGTGAGGAGGTACGGGAGGTGTTTTTGTATGGGGATGTTAGTTTGGTGGGGTGAGAATTGTTTAAGCTCGGCAAAGTTGAATAGTAAATTAACCAAAATATGCTACACAGTTTTACGATATATTTTATAAAAAGAGGTGTAGCGGATTTACGTTTTTTGGAAGGTTTTTGATTCATTTACTCCCAAAAAAAACATAGACTTAAATGCACATCTCGAACAAATCCGGGAAAGAGTTGCGCAGTGCTTTGTATGATATGGAAATTTAAATTAACTTTGGATGGTACATATATCAAAATAACGCTTAACCCTCTGATTTTCAATATTTTGTATATTTTAAACATAAAAGAAAAAATTGATAAATGTCACACAATCACAATCATCACCATAGTTCAGGGCAAAATTTAAAAATTGCCTTTTTTCTCAATTTGGGTTTTACTATATTTGAGTTAATCGGCGGATTTTACGTCAATAGTGTATCTATAATCTCTGATGCTATCCATGATTTGGGAGATAGTTTATCATTAGGAACAGCTTGGTATTTAGATAATAAATCAAAAGGAAAAGCAGATAAAAATTTCTCTTTTGGGTACGCTCGGTTTTCATTGTTGGGAGCATTAATCAATAGCTTAGTTCTAATCTTAGGTTCAATCTATGTAATTTATGAAGCCGTCGGCAGAATATTAGAACCTGAACATTCCGATGCAGGCGGTATGATGATTTTTGCCATTGTCGGAATAGCGGTAAACGGATATGCAGCGTGGAAAATGGGCGGAGGAAAATCACTAAATGAAAAAGTGGTTTCGTGGCATTTATTGGAAGATGTTTTGGGTTGGGTAGCCGTTTTTATCGTAGCTGTAATTTTGCAATTTAAGGACATTCATTACTTAGACCCTGCCCTTTCGCTTTTGATTACAGCTTACATTTTATGGGGCGTTGTTAAGCGATTAAAGGAAACACTTTTTGTATTTTTGCAAGGCATTCCAAAAGATGTAGATTTGATAAAGATAGAAAAAGAATTAACGGAAATTGAAAATGTTCAATCCTTACATCACACGCATATTTGGTCGCTTGAAGGAGAGCATCATGTTTTTACAACCCACTTAAAATTAGAGCAAATCTCGGGTTTCAATCAAATATCAGAGGTAAAGAAAGCTGCAAAAAACATATTAAAACATTATCCGTTTAAACATTATACGATTGAAACCGAATTGGACGAAGAAACATGCAATTTGAATTAATTAGGTGAAAATCTTTTCCGCCATATTATCCTTTTTGATTTTCGCAACGGCAATAATGCCGTGCAGCGACGGGCATACCTGCGATGAAGAAGGTCAGGAAATTTCATTGGAACATAACCATTCAGAAGACGAAAAGGACGATTGCAGCCCGTTTTGTGTTTGTTCTTGCTGCGGCATGAAAATCAATTTTCAACCTGATATAACTGTTTCTAAATCAGTCACTTACCTCAATTCGAGCTATCAATTCAGCTACTCCTTCCTTTATTCATTTACCCTCAATCAAGCCGTTTGGCATCCACCCGCCTTTTGTTAAGCCTTTTTTCATGGGATAGGTCTATCCCGACCACACTTAATTTATTGGTTTAACAAAATTTCATTCAATGAAAAAATTAATTTTATTCATTGCTCTGTGGGCAATGCCAACCCTTATGCTTTTTGCTCAAAACGTAACTTTTGAGGCAGTACTTTCGGAAGAAGAAACTAACGAACCCTTGATTGGGGCAACAGTCTTTTTTAAGGAGACAGGACAAGGAAATGTTTCTGACATCGAAGGAAAAGTAACTATTGAAAATGTTCTCGTAGGCGAACATGAAATCAACATTTCTTATCTTGGTTTTCAGACCATTGATACCGTTTTAAATATTTCAGCTGATAACTCGTCTTTCACTTTTTACTTGCATGAAGCAAACGAAGATTTGGAGGAAATTACAGTTCGAGCCACCCGAAGCAGCCGCACTATTAAAAATCTTCCTACTCGTGTCGAGTTTATCGGGTTGGAAGAATTGGGAGAAAAAGCAATTATGAGCTCGGCAAATATTTCATTGGTACTGAGAGAAAGCACGGGAATACAGATACAACAGACTTCTTTAAGCAGCGGAAACAGCAGCATCAGGATTCAAGGATTGGACGGCAGATATACCCAACTCTTAAAAGACGGTTTTCCGTTATTCGGCGGATTTTCAAGTGGTTTGAGCATCATGCAGATTCCACCTTTGGACTTACAACAATTTGAAATTATCAAAGGAAGTTCTTCCACCCTTTACGGCGGCGGAGCAATTGCGGGATTGGTTAATATGGTTTCCAAAACACCCGAAGATGAACCAAATCTCGAAATCATGCTGACCCAAACACAAGCATTGGGAAGTACAGCCAATGCTTTTTACAGTCAACGAAACGGGAAAATCGGTTATACGCTTTACGGTTCAGGACATTACCAAAATGCCTATGACCCCGACGGAGATGACTTTACCAATTTGCCCGAAACAAAGTCGGTGTCTTTTAATCCGAAATTGTTTTATTATCCCAACGATAATTCTCAATTGTGGATAGGGCTGAACGCAGCTTATGATAACCGATTAGGCGGTGACTTGACAAAGATAAATGACGGAGAGGGGGGCATTCATCAATTTTCGGAAAGAAATATTTCTACTCGATTAAGTACGCAAGCTGTCTATGAAAATCAGATAAAGGAAAACGGATTTTTGCAAATTAAAAACAGTGTTTCCTACTTTGACAGGGAGTTGAGTTCGACCAACTTGAATTTTTCGGGCGAGCAATGGAATTCATTTACGGAAGCTAATTACAGTTTTGGCAGCAAAAAGTCAGATTGGATTATCGGAGCAAATATTTACAGCGATGACTTTGAAGAGCAAAATTCAAACAATCCTCGAAATCAAAGTAATGTGACAATTGGTGCATTCGGAAATAATACAACTGATTTTTCGGATAAATGGGTTTTGGAGAGTGGTTTTCGTACCGATTATTCGCCTGATTGGGGAGTTTTTGCCTTGCCGAGGGTTTCCTTATTGTGGAAGGCAACAGATAGGTTTTCAAGCAGGCTCGGCGGAGGTCTCGGATATAAAATACCTGATATTTTCACGGAGGAAGCCGCACAACTGAATTTTCAAAATGTACTGCCGATTGATAAAAACAATATTAATGCGGAACGGTCTTACGGATTGAATTTCGACCTTAATTACAGGGGAACGATTGCGGATAAAATCACTTTTTCAGTCAATCAATTATTCTACTTGACGAGTATTGATAATGCCTTGCTTTTGAACAGTCTGCCAAACGGAAATTTCCAATTTGAAAATGCAGACGGAAATGTTTTAAGCAAAGGATTGGAAACTAATCTAAAATTCACTTACAAAGATTTTCGTTGGTTTTTGAACTACGCATTTATCAATGCAACGTTGAATTATTTACCGAACAATCCGCAAAAACCGCTAACGGCAAAACACAATGCAGGAAGCGTTTTGATGTACGAGAATGAAAAGTGGCGAATTGGGTACGAAGCATATTACACAGGCAAACAGTTTTTGAGTGACGGTACTTCAACCGATGATTTTGTAATCATGGGCTTGTTAATCCAAAAACATTTTGATTGGGGAAGTCCGTTTATCAACTTCGAGAACTTTACGGATAGGAGACAAGCAAGATTTTCAAGTGAAGTCTCGCCGCCACACGAAAGTCCGATTTTTAATGAAATCTATGCACCGACAGACGGCTTTATTTTTTCGGCAGGGGTTGTTCTGAAACCATTCGGTAATCATCATGAACACCATTAGAATAGTGAACGAAAAAAAAAAGCCGGCCGAGAACAAAGGTCAAAACGGCAAGTGGGGCATTGCGCTCCACCTGCCGTTTAGCCGATCTGTTCTCGACAAGCAGAAAAAAAATGAAAAAAATGGATAGCATTACTCAAGGAGTTTTAGGTGCAGCACTCGGAGAGACAATACTTGGAAAAAAAATCGGTAACAAAGGAGCAATAATCGGAGTAATTGTAGCGACTGTTCCGGACCTTGATGTCATTCTATATTTATTCTACGACAAATTTGAAATGTTAAGTATTCATAGAGGATTTAGTCACTCCATAGCCTTCAGCATTTTGGGGGCATTCATAATTGCATTTGTTTTAAGCAAAATAAAATGGTTTCAAAGTATCGATAATAAAAGACTTTTAATTTTCGCTTGGTTGTGCCTTTTTACTCATATGTTATTAGACACTTTTACAGCTTACGGAACCCAATTACTTTTGCCTTTTAGTGATAGCAGATTAGGATTTGACAGCATAAATGTTGTTGACCCGGTCTATACAACCCCTTTAATTATTGGTTTGATTTTGAGTTTATGGATTTATAAATCGAAACCCAATAGTTCAAAATTTAATAATTACGGATTGATTTTAAGCTCGCTGTATTTGATTTTTACTCTTTTAAATAAAGAAAGTGTGAAGGCTGAAATTACAACGAGAATGGATAAAGAAAATATTGAATACAATTCATTATTAACGATACCCGTAGGAATTGCAAATGTCAATTGGTTTGGTGTTGCGAAAGAAAAAGATAGTATTTATATGGTTAAACATTCAATTCTGTATGATACGGATAATTCAATTGAAGCATTTCCGATTAATGAAGAATATCTAAATACGATTGACAAAAAGGTCGCTGAAAAGATGCGTTGGTTTGCCAAAGGATTTTATACCGTTGAAAAAGAAAATGAAAAAATCAGAATTTACAACCTACAAGTTGATATGCGCGGAATCGTAAAAATCGGAAATAAAAAAGCACCAACAGCAGGATATTTTGAAGTATCAAATAAAGACGGTAAAACGGATTTTTCTTCGGGGACTGTAAAAAACGATAAATAAAAGAAGCCGGCCGAGATTCTGTACGCCCGCGCCGCAACTTTCAAGATAAAACAACCTCACCTCAAAGCCAAAACACCCCCCGCACCGCCATCGTCCACTCCCCCAACACCGACAGCGTGCCGCGTGCATGCAACGCCAAGGACTCGGTAAAAAAGGAAGTCGCGCCGAGGTTAAAAAGGAGGGCATTTTCTCGGTCAAAACGCAGCTCATCGGACACATCCGCACCTTCGACGTCTAAAACTTTGTGTTCATATAATCGGGCGTAGGTCGCACCGAAACTGATATGCCGTTTGTAAAAGTCGGCTTCCGCCTCTTTTTTGATATTAAATCGGTAGGCAAAAGCCACGGGAACCTCGACGTAGTGCAGCGTAATTTTGTTCAAAGCGACGGGCGGCACGGCTCGGATGACAGCGTAGTGTCCGTTTTGACTGTACAGCATTTCCGTGTGCAGTTCCCAACGCCTGCCGAGTACGGCAGCTACGCCGGGGCCGGCGTTCAGTCCGAGCCGGGTACCGACTTGACTGTTGCCCGAGTCGGTCAGATAGTCGCCGGTCAGGTTAGCTCCCAAGGCTGCGAAGGCTTTAAATCTTTGGGCGTTCAGGTCGTTTGAGTTCAAAATGAAAAGCAAAAGAAGGAGAGCAAAAATTCGTTTCATGGGGAGAAAACGCAGGGAGTTAATTTTTTATTAGACCTCGTGAATAACCTTAACTTTTGCGGCGTATATCAACTTATTTATTAAAAATTTGTAGCTTTGGCGTTTCAGCAGGGCGATAATTCCGAGAGAATAACCAATATTACGTGTTCCTCGCAAAAAGAAATACCCCGACCCTTAAACAGACAAAAATACGCAAATCCATCCATGCCCGCCTTCACCTTCAACCACCTCGCCCTCTCCGTCACCGACGTCGATAAATCCGTCGCCTTTTACCAAAAAGTGCTGCAACTCGAAGAAATAGAAAACACCGCCTCCTCTTCCAAAACGCGTTGGTTCTCGCTCAACGAAGGCAAACAACTGCACCTCATTCCGCGTCCCGATTTTTTGATATGCGTCAACAAAGCCGTGCATTTGGCTTTGGCAACGCCCGACGTCGCTGCTTTCGTCCGGCATTTGGAGACTTTGAATATTGTGTGGTGCGATTGGCGCGACACGCCGACCCGCGATTATATCAGAAAAGACGGTATTCGGCAGGTCTATTTTCAAGACCCGGACGGGTATTGGATTGAAGTGAATGAGCAGGTTTGAAGGGAAAAGAAAAGCGATTACTTAAACTTCGCCTGCGGATTTATGTCTTTATTTTCAAAAAGTTTATCACAAAAAACAAACCGTGCATACAATCCTCCGCGAAATCTTCAAAAACACCGACCTCACCCCGCAAGACCTCGCGGTTATCAGCGAAAAACTGACGAAAATTACCCTGCAAAAAGGGGAACTTCTACTGCAAGCCGGCGAACCGGTCGCGGATATTTTCTATATCCATGAGGGCTGTCTGCGCGCATTTTTTACCGATGACGAGGACAAAGAACACACTTTACAATTTGCCGTAAAAGGTTGGTGGATAAGCGATTACATTGCCCTCTTCGGCAGCACAAACAACCGCGCGGTGTCTTACATCGAGTGCATCAAACCGGCTATTTTGTATCGAGTCTCAAAGGCGGACTTTGATGATTTGTGCCGCGCGCTACCGGCGGTCAGTCAGTTTCACATCAAAAAATTAGAGTCCGCTTTTGCTGCTTTTCACCGCCGCATTCTCGGCAATTTGACGCTGTCCGCCAAAGACCGTTACCTGCAATTTGTCAAAATTTATCCCGACATCGAGCAAAACGTCAAAAACTATCACATCGCTTCGTTTTTGGGCATTACGACGGAGAGTTTGAGTCGAATCCGACGGGAGATTGCGGAGGGGTGAGAGGTTGGGTGCGCTCTCGACGACGCAACGGTTCAACCAATCTTTTCTTACCATACATCAATTTTTTTGACCTCCGGCCCGCCCTATTTTTGCGCTTTCAAAAATATACAACGCAAAAATCGTTATGATAAAAAAATTATTAGGTCTTGCGCCTCAGCAAGAAGCTGACGGCTCTTACAGCCCGTCGAAAGTAGCCCTGAAATTAGCGACTTCGGATAAAACTGATTTCGATAACGTCTCTTACCGAAAATATCGCGGCAAACAGTCTAAAATCCTTGCGATTTTTACCGAGCGGAAGAACATGACCATGCAAAACGGTAAGAAGTTTTCGACGGGAAATCATCCCGTAGAAGCTCTGCTGCCGATGCTGCACCTGCGCAATGCGGGCTTTGATTTTGAAATCGTCACCCCGAACGGTAAGCCCGTCGTTTTTGAAATGTGGGCATTCCCCGAAAAAGACGAACACGTCAAAGCCATCTATCGACACTATAAAGCTAAGTTTGACAAACCCGGAAAATTACGCGATTACGTCGATGCCACCTTTGCGGAGTCAGGCAACTACGCAGCGGTTTTCGTACCCGGCGGACACGGTGCCATGTTGGGCATTCCCGAAGACAAAAACGTCGGCAAGGCATTGCGACAGGCGCACGCGAACGACCTGTTTACCGTCACGCTGTGCCACGGGCCGGGTTCGCTCTTAGCCACGACTTTAGACAATCAACCCTTTCTGTACAAGGGCTACAAAATGGCGGTCTTTCCCGACTCGGTCGATAAAAAAACGCCGATGATTGGCTATCTGCCCGGTCAAATGCCGGTCGGTTTAAGCGAAAGATTAAAGGCTCTCGGTGCGGAAGTCGTCAACTCAAAATCGGACGACACCGTCTGTTTAGACCGCAAACTCATCACGGGCGCGAGTCCCTTGGCATCGGATAAATTAGGAAAATTAGCGGCGGAAACGTTGCTGAAAGAGTTGAATTAATCGCTCATTCTTCCTTCCGATAAAACCGGCAAAGCAAGTACTTTTACAAGAGGTACTTGCTTTTTTTATGCTTCACTTTTGGCATTTTTCTTTTAAAATCCGTACCTTCACGGCGGACACGAGCAACTGCCGTCCGCCGTATTTCTTTCTTTATCAAAAATTCCGAAAGCATGAAATCTGCCGTCCTTTTCCACTTCCTCGCTGCATTTACTTTCCTTTCCTGCGCCAAAAAAGAATGCCCTTTCCAAAACAAATACATCTACGAAGCCCTCGTTTTTGATGAAGAATGCGACTGCATCGTCGCCGGTAAAGTCAAATATCTGAAAGACTGCCAAACCGCCGCCTTAGTCGATTACGGCGACGGCACCTGCGATAATATTGCTACGAAAACCCTCTGCGTCAACGGCAAATGCGAAACGGAAGCGGGCGCGACGGTCGAGGAGTTTGAGTTCGACTGCTCGGAAACGGTAGAGGACGGACCGGTGAGCGCGGAGGAGGCGGAGGCTTTGGGGATTTGAGTATCACCTGATTTTCTCGCTCATGCACGCTGCTGTGTACTTTGTTTCTTTTCTGTCAATACACATCAATGCGTTGCTCAGGAGCCGGTGTATTTTGGATTTAGGAATTCAGCCGGTCGTAAAAAGCGACACGAGCCACGTGTATTTCAAACCTCATTTTGTCTGAAAAAACTTGTTTTCAATCGACTTAAATACTGTGTAACAAAAATTCTTTTGAATTTTTGTTGTTTAAAAGGTTAGTTCCGATAGCTATCGGAATTAACCGTTTAGAACCGCCTGCTACGATTAAACGTCTAAACGCCTAAACAAAATTAAAACTTACTTCTGTTACACGGTATTAAAAGTCGCCGTTACTATTTAACAACGCATTCTATGAAAATTAAAATTGTCAGCATTCCCGTCAATAATCAACAAAAAGCATTGGAATTTTACACGAACATTTTGGGCTTCGTGAAAGAAAAAGACATTCCCCTCGGCGATGATAATCGGTGACTGACGGTCGTCTCGAAAAAAGACCCCGACCACTTTATTTTTCACTAAAATCAAGCGTCAAATGCCACTCTCAAAACTACTCTCTCTCCTCATCCTCTTCTCCTGCGCTCAGCCATCGAAAAAAGAACCAAAACTCCCGACAGCCGAGACCCAAGTAGTCCTCCTCCCCCTCCTCCCCCAATCTGACAAATTCACCTTCACCGGCGGCATCCGCTCGCTGTTGCATGACCGCAAAGGCAACTATTGGTTGGGCAGCTACAACGAAGGCTTGTGCCGCTTCGACGGGAAAACGTACAGTTATTTTACGACCAATGAGGGGTTGCCCGCCAATCAGGTGCGCTCACTGCATGAGGATGAAAACGGATATATTTGGATAGCCACGGCAAACGGTGTGGCGGGCTTCGACGGGAAAAAAATCGTCAATCACAGCGTTGGTATCGACAGCATGTCGCCGAGTAAAGACAAAAATCCGCTGTGGTTTACGGCAGGTAATCTGCCCGGCGTCTATCGCACCGACGGCGCGTCTTTGGACTTCCTGACTTTCCCCCTGCCGCTGTTTGCGGAGGCCGGCAATTCTTACGCAGTCACGGACATCACCGCCGGTCCGGACGGCAAGATTTGGATAGCCACCTACACCGCCCTTTTTACTTATGACGGAAAATCGCTTAGTCATTTTGCCAAACCGGAAACCGTATTAAACGCAAACGAAAACCTGCACATCCGCAGTATTTTTGCAGACTCCCGGGGGCGCGTATGGATAGGCAATAACGGTATCGGTGTGTTGCTGCTGCAAGGCAACATTATCCAAAATTTCTCCGCAAAACAAGGACTCGTCCACCCGGACAGCCGCAAAAACGGCAGCCCCTCCCCCGCCGGCACTTTAGAACACGTTTTCGCAATTACGGAAGACTCGGCGGGCAATATTTGGTTCGGCGACCGCGATACCGGAGCGTGGAAATACGACGGCGAAACGATGACCAACTACCCGGTCGATGCCGATTTGAAGACGCCGATGGTGCATTGCATTTATGAAGACCGGGAGAAAAACCTGCTGTTCGGAATGGCGGCAGGCGGAGTTTATGAGTTTGACGGCGAAGGTTTTGTGAGGGTGTTTTGAGGAAAAAGCACCGCAAGCCCGAGGACACACGGCGAAATTATTACTTTAAAGTTTTTAACGACGGGTGAAATTTACAATAAATCGGATTTGCCTTTGTCATTTTATCCGATAGAGGGCAAAAGGCACGGCGTTTGGTCTGCGCGGACGGACGGGAAGAGTTGGTTTTTGGGTTTGTTGTCGAGCAACAGTGATTAAATTTAAAATAGGAGAAGCGTTTAATATCGGCGAAAAAAACAGAGTTAAAGCATTTCCGAACGTCGATTATCCGTTATGGCTTAAAAATATGCCTTATCATTCGGAAAGGGCTACGATTTTCCAAAGATATTTTTATTTTTGGGTCATGAGAAAACTTACGGTTTACCTGTCGCCCCTTTCTCATCGGGGCGGGGAATACATTAAGGTTGAAATGCCGAACAATGATGCGGCAAAAAACATTATACGCACGGTAACGGGGCGCAAGTGGAGTCAGACACATAAATGTTGGTATGTGCCTAAAACTGCTGCTGCTTTTGCGGATTTGCAGGAAAAGTTCGAGGTAGTAATTAAGGATGCAGTGAGACCTTTGGCGAAGACACCGGTTTCTGAAGTTGTCGAGCCTGTGCTCTCAGAGGATACAGTTCGCCCGGTTCAGCCTGCATTTATCGAGACAAAAAGACCCGACGGTTCCGTTGTTCGGTCAGTTATCGGTAATCATTTAATATTATTGCCCGAAAGAGAAACGCGGTTCAAAGTGTTTATTCCTTTTGACAAAAAGGGTTGGATAGCGGTTATTCGAGAAATACCGGGGCGAGCGTGGAATGTAGCGGAAGGCTATTGGTCGGTGCCGTATGTGCAGGACAGTTTTCGCAGGATTTGGACAATCGGGCGTAAGAACATTTGCTTGGGTTTTGTGATTCGCACAGAAATTCCCGCAGAGTTCGTGCTGCCTGAAAGACTACCGGCGCGTAAGAAAGCTAAGTCGAAAACGGTGTTAAATCCGATGCAGCAAAAGGCAATGACAGCTTTGGAACAACTTTTTTTGTTGGAAAGCAAAAGTTGGCGGACAATCAAGACCTACAAATATTTGTTTAAGAAATTTTTAGTTTTTCATGCGGATAAAAAGCCTTCTTCGATTGGTGCAGAGGAAATCAGGCAATATTTGACAGCGAGAAAACAAGACAACATTTCGGACAGTCAATACAATCAGTTAATCAATACGCTGAATGCTTTTTACATTCGGGTATTGAAGCAGGATGAGAAGGTCATGCGCATAGAGCGACCGAAGAAAAAGCGGCGGTTGCCGAATGTATTGTCGCAGGAAGATGTGGTAAAACTGCTCGGCAGTTGTGATAATCTCAAGCACAAAACTATTTTGATTTTGGTGTATTCGGGCGGACTGCGCAGAAATGAGTTATTGAATTTGCGAGTGACGGATATCGACTTCAAGCGCAGGACATTGTTTGTAAAAAACGGCAAGGGCGGCAAAGACCGTTACACTTTTTTGAGTGACGCGGCAATCAAATACCTTCAACAATATTTACCGCAGTATCAGCCCAAATACTATCTTTTTGAAGGGCAAAAGGGCGGTATTTACAGCGAAGCGAGTGTGCAGCGGATTTTTGAGAAAGCCCGCTTAAAATCGGGTGTCAACAGGCATGTCACGCTGCACGGTCTGCGGCACAGTTTTGCGACTCATTTGGTAGAAAAAGGCACGCCGTTGCACGTAGTGCAGGACTTATTAGGTCACGGCTCGATTAAAACGACGGAGATTTATCTGCATATTTCAAACAAGTTCAGAAAAGAACTGCGCAGTCCTTTGGATGATATGGAGATTTAGATTAACTTTGGGTGGTACAAATATCAAACTTACGCTTAATCCTCTGATTTTCAAAAATTTGTACATTTTTGTATATAAAAAGTGATACTTTTGGGATTA
>JAHDCG010000105.1:0-541 GCA_020629965.1 Saprospiraceae bacterium
AGGAAGTGTACAACAACGAAACGCCCGAAACGGGTTGGGACGGCATGTACAACGAAAAACCCGCCCCCGCCGATGTCTATGTTTACGTGGTACAATACACCGACGTCACGGGTACGGAAGTGACAGAAAAAGGCGATGTAACCTTGCTGCGATAAGTTTTTTAGATATTAATATGAAAAAAGCGTCTGTTCCGGCATCGGAGCAGACGCTTTTCTAGTTGAATTTCATCAATTTTTTATTGCTTTCGAGACGTGACCGCATCGGATTCGCGGATTTAGCGGATAAGGCGGATTTGTACGGATTTTCTTTTTGCGAATTTTTAATTCGTACAGACGCGGGAAAATGCGTCTCATGTGACCGCAGCAGATTCGCGGATTTAGCGGATAAGGCGGATTTACACGGATTTTTTTTGCAAATTTTCAATTCGTACAGACGCGGGAAAACGCGTCTCAAAACGACGTAAAACAATATATCAAAATCAACTCTAATCCTCAAGCAAGTAGAGACGTTGCACTGCGACGTCTTGCCCGGTTTTGTGTGT
>JAHDCG010000105.1:641-9754 GCA_020629965.1 Saprospiraceae bacterium
TAATAACCAACAATCCTCAAGCAAGTAGAGACGTTGCACTGCGACGTCTTGCCCGGTTTTGTGTGTTTCTCTTGTAATAACCAACAATCCTCAAGCAAGTAGAGACGTTGCACTGCGACGTCTTGCCCGAGGAAAAGGAAACCGGCAAAAAACGTTAAGAAGTTTCACAGTTGAAAAAATCTGATACAGAAAGCGAAAGCCCCTCGTAAATCGTAAATCGTACATCGTAAATCAAAAAGCCCGCTTCCTCACCAAAAGGCAAAAAAGCGGGCTTGCGTATTACAGAAAAATCAAGCGACTTTACTGCTTCAACAGCTTATACGTCTGCACGCCGAGGCTGCTGAAGTTAAAGCGCAGGAAGTAAACGCCGTCCGCCAAATCCGTGGTGTACACGGCATTGCGGAAAGTGTCTTTGTCCGTAGTAATCCGGCGCACCACGCGACCGTCGGCACTGATAATTTCCAACTCGACCGGCTCCCCGAAAGTATCGAGAATTTCGTAGTTGATTTCCCCGCTAAACGGATTCGGATAGACCATCGTGTTATCGTTGCCGATGAAAATGGTGATTTCCTCCGTATTCGAATAAGAGACGTACTCCCCGTTTTGCGTCATGCGCACGCGGTAATAGCTGCGTCCGCGCATTGGGTCGAGGTCGTTAAACTGCGTGTATTCCGTGCCGTTCATATCGACGACGGCGACTTCTTCAAAGTTTTCGCCGTCTTTGCTGCGCTCTACCATGTACTCGGTGTTCGGGTCGGCACTGCCGGTTTGTGAAATCAACTCGATTTCCACATTCGCGGAGTGAATGACCGTCGCGTCGATAACCATGCCCTGCGCGCCGTTGCCGCAGTAAGCGGGGTCGTTGGTGACTAAGCGATTATCTACCGTCGAAGCCGTGCAGGCATTATCCGTCACCGTCAGCATTACGTCGTAGAAGCCGTTGGAAGACCACACCACTTCGATTTGTGAGTCGGAAATTTCCGTCACATCCGCGATACCCTGTACATTCCAGGAAAACTCAGCGGTCGTACTCGTCGTGTTCGCGGTGTAAGTGTACGTTTCTCCCTGACACAAAATATTCTGTGACGGGCCGCTGAAAGACGCATCCGCATCGTCATTGATAAAAATCGTCACGCCCGTCGTCTCGATATACGGGCAGCAGCCGCGACGCACACAACGGAAATAGGTCGTTGTCGTGTACAAAACCGGCGGGTCGTAAGTCGGCGCATTCGTATTCGGAATGACCGTCACCTGTGTTTGATTGAAAGGTCCTTCGCCTTCTTTCATCATCCACAAATACTCAATCGGGCCGCCCGAACCGCCCGACGGTGCTTCCAAAGAAGTAATCGGCGCAGGATCGAAACCGGGACCGCAAGCCGTTTGGTCGCAGCAAATCGCGCCCGGGTCGGTGAAGTTATCACACACACAATCCACAGACATCAAATCCGTTTCGCAGGTCGTCGTACAGCCCGAGTTCACATCCGTCACCGTGACAGAGTAAGGTCCTGCGGGTACGTTGTTGATGGTCTGCGTCGTCGCGCCGTTCGACCAAGCATAAGTGTAGTTACCCGAACCGCCGCTGACCGCAACCGTCAAAGAACCGTCGTTGGAAGTATCGGTCGTCGGCTCGGCGAGGGTATTCACCGTACAACTCAAAGCCGAGTTATTTCCGTCGGAAACCGTCGCGCTCGTCGTGCCGGTACAGCCCGCCGCATCCGTCACCGTCACCGTGTAAGTGCCGGCGGATAAGCCCGTTACGGTTTGTGTATTCGCGCCGTTACTCCATGCGTAGCTGTAAGGAGCGGAACCACCCGCAGCGTTTGCCGTAACCGTACCGTCCGTGCCGCCGGGGCAGCTTGTCGCGGTAGAGGTTGTCGTCACGTTAATGTCGCCGTTTTCGGAAATCGTCGTGCTGCCCGTGTCGGTACAGCCGTTGGCATCGGTTACGGTAACGGTGTAAGTGCCTGCTGCTAAGTTGTTGATAGTCTGTGTGTTCGCGCCGTTGCTCCAAGTGTAAGTGTAAGGAGCCGTGCCGCCGCTTGTATTCGCCGTTGCCGAGCCGTCGTTGCTGCCCGCGCAGCCTGCATCCGTACCGGTAACGGTGACATTAACCGAAGTCGGTTGGGTCACGGTCGCCGAAGATGTTGCCGTACAGCCGTTGCTGTCGGTCACGGTTACGGTGTAGGTACCGGAAGTCAAGTTGCCGATAGTCGCACCCGTCGCGCCGTTGCTCCACGCAAAGGTAAAAGGAGGCGTACCGCCGTTCGCCGTTGCCGCCGCCGTGCCGTCGTTGCCGCCGTTACAAGAAACGGGCGTTGCCGTTGCGGTGACATTGATGGGAGAAGACTGAGAAACCGTTACCGAAGTCGTCGCCGTGCAGCCGTTGCTGTCTGTCGCGGTCACGGTGTAAGTGCCTGCCGCCAAACCGGTGATGGTCTGACCGTTTGCGCCGTTGCTCCACGCGTAAGTGTAGCCCGGTGTGCCGCCGTTTGCGTTGGCGGTTGCCGTACCGTTGTTGTCGCCCGCGCAGGTTGCCGAGGTCGAGGTTGCCGTGACGTTAACTTGCGTCGGTTGGGTTACGGTTGCCGTCGCGCTTGCCGTACAGCCCGCTGCGTCGGTCACGGTCACGGTGTAGGTGCCCGCCGTAACGTTGGTCAAAGAAGGAGCGGTCGTGCCGTTGCTCCACGCGAAGGTGTAAGGTGTCACCCCGCCGTTGACGGTGATGCCGACCATGCCGTCATTGCCGCCGAAGCAGGAGACGGGCATCGGCGAAACGGACAAGTCGATGTTAGAGTCTTCCTGCCCTACCGTGCCCGAGTCGGTCGCGGTACAGCCGTTGGCATCCGTCACGGTGACGGTGTAAACACCCGCCGCCAAGCCGTTAATCATCGAGCCGCTGCCGCCGTTGCTCCACGCGTAGGTGAAAGGCGGGGTGCCGTTGAAGGCATTCGCGCTCGCCATGCCGTTATTGGCATTGCAAGTCGTATTGTTGGTGCTGACCGAAACGTTCACCGCATTGGTATTGGTAATGGTCACGGTTTTTGCACCCATACAGCCCGAAACGTTGTCGGTCACGGTCACGGTGTACATGCCCGCGCCTACACCGGTGATGGTTTGGGTGGTCGCGCCGGTACTCCATGCGTAGGAATAATCGCCGCTGCCGCCGACTCCGTTTGCCGTTATCGAGCCGTTATTTTCGCCGCAAGTTGCGTTGACTTCGGTGGTGTTGACGTTAATCGTCGCGCCTTCCTGCGTCAAGGTAATCATGCCGACTGCCGTGCAGCCGTTGGCGTCGGTAACATTCACGGTATAAACGCCCGCGCCGACATTGTTAATGCTTTGGGTAGTCGCGCCGGTATTCCAAAAATAAGAATACGGAGCTACGCCGCCGGAAGGATTTGCCGTTGCCGAGCCGCCCGTCGGAGCGTCACAGGTCGGGTTGGTACCGGTGACGTTGACCGAAACTTGATTGGAAGGCGTTATCACCACATCGGTCATCGCCTGACAACCTTGTGAGTCGGTAACGACTACCTGATAAGTACCGGGTGCGAGGTTGTTGACAGTTTGCGTCGTCGCGCCGGTACTCCATTGATACGTGTAAACACCGTTACCGCCGGTTGCGTTGACGGTTGCGCTGCCGCCGCCGTTGCTGCCGCAGGGCGGTGACGTGGTCGAGACGGTAAGAACGATTTCGTCCGGTTGTTCGATGGTGCCGCAGCCCGATTGGGTACAGCCGTTGCCGTCGGTGACAGTAACACAGTAGGTGCCGGCGGGCAATCCGTCATTGACCTGTGAGGTCACACCGTTATCCCACAGGACGCTGTAAGGAGCGGTGCCGCCGTTGAAAACGACCTCGACGCTGCCGTCGCAATCGAGAAAGCAGTTGACCGTAGAGCCGATGACGTCGATGGTAAATTCTTCGGGAATGACCACGCAGGTCACGACACCGCAAAGGTTATCGTCGAGGACGGTGACACAGTATTGCGTTTCTACATCCAAGCCGGTACGCGTGTCGCCGCTGCCGCCGTCGCTCCAGTTGTAGGTATAAGGAGGCACGCCGCCCGTGGTGGGTACGCTGACATTTCCGTTACCCGCACAAACGTCGTCGATGGTAATGTCGGCATCGACTTGCGAAGCGGAGGTCAGGGTAAAAGTCGCCACGTCAAAGCCCAAATCCATGTCGGTGACGGTGACGGAATAAGTGCCCGCGCCGAGACCGAAAACAGATTGGGTCGTTTCGCCGGTACTCCATTGGTAGGTGTAGGGTGCCCAACCGCCGGAGCCGGTAGCGGTCGCGCTGCCGTTGGTAAAGCCGCCGCAGGTCGGGTTGGTAAATTCTACGGTTGCCGTCACTTGCGCATTTGCCGCGAAGGCAAAGGACAACAGTAACAAGCAAACGCAGGAAAACCGCGCCCACAGGTGTGTCTTGGTTTGTAAGATTTTTTTCATAGGAAATAAGAAAATTTTGTGGTGAGTTAAACGACCATGCCGTGTGCAGGGCATCGAGGGCTGATAAATCACCGATTTTGAGACAATTTTTTGTATCGGAAAATTTAAAAAACAAGCTGTCATCCGTTAAATTTTTCGCTGTAACCGGACCGATAAAACGGCGGCAGGCAGTCTAAAATCTAACGTCTAACGTCTCTTGTCTAATATCAAAATGATAGTACCTGTGCGCGTTAAAAATCGACAGGATTTCGAGATGAGACATACCGTGAACAGGGTCTCTGCCTTGCGGCAAAGTCCGGACGCATGATGTCCTGTTTTTGTTGTCCTTTAACTTAAATTGGTGAGATGTCTTGCTGTAAAAGCACGATGAAGTGTTACTATATAAAGATGTCTGAAACGAAGGGGTAAAAGTCCTGTCACGATAACAGGCTTTTTATAAATTTTTCACGACGTAAAGAAAAGAAAAATTATTATATAAGCAAAATTATCAAGGTTAAGTTTTCGAGGTCTTTGTTTTTACGGATGAGAGCGGGGAATGTTCAGGGACCGGTTCGGTTTTTTAAGCCCGGCACTAACGTACCGGGCTGATGTGTTTCGTGCCGGTGGCACTTATAGGTTAATGTCGAAGACCTGCGCCGTAGCATCGACTTTAGTCGATGGGCTAATTCGCTTTATAAAGCTAATTGTTAAACTGCTCCTTTAATATCTTCTCCAGCCACTCTTTATCCGTCTCATCAAAACATTCGGGCAGGGTCGCATCTACGTCGAAAACGGCAATTAAATTTCCGTTTTTATCTTTTACCGGCACAACGATTTCGGATTGAGAATTGGGGTCGCAACTGATATGCTCCGCCCCTTCCGCGAGGTCGTGGGTGCGCGGTACGACCTGCGTTTCTTCGGTGCGCGCCGCTTTGCCGCAGACGCCGCGTGAGAAGTCGATGGTTAGGCAGCCTAAGGTTCCCTGATAAGGACCGACAATCAAACGCCCGTTTTCGACGATATAAAAACCGACCCAGTAGGCGTAGGAAATGTAGGTTTTAATCAGACAATTTATCGTTGACATTTTTAAAATGACATTGGTCTCGCCGGTCAAATTAGCGGTAATCGCCCGGTGTGCCTCGTCGTAAGCCGCTGCTTTTTCGGCGGCGGTCATGCGTTGCGAAGGCTTAATAAAATAGGGCATTTGTGCGGTGGCAGCCATAAAGTGGTTGGTAGTTGATGGTTGATGGTTAGTGGATTGGTTTGTGGTTTTTTATTCGGAGCTTTCGGTTTAATCAGAAACGAGCGTTCGATTTTTGGTCGAACGCTCGTCTTTGCTTCCTGTAAAATAACATTTCAAAAGTGAAAACGGTTTGTCAGTTTATTCTTCAAATCTCAAAAACATATTCCCCCGTCAACCGACAACCGTCAACCGTCAACCAAACTGACCAATCGTCTTCTCAATAATATCACAGCACTCATGCAGTTGCTCTTCCGTCATGACCAACGGCGGTGCGAAACGGATGATGTTGCCGTGGGTCGGTTTGGCGAGTAGTCCGTTTTCTTTCAGAGCAACGCAAATATTCCAAGCGGTTTTGCTGTCTTCGGTGTCGTTGATGACGATGGCATTAAGTAAGCCCTTACCGCGGACTAAGGTGACGACGTCGGATTTATCGACAAATTTTTGCATCCGCGTGCGAAAGACTTTGCCGAGGTGGCGGGCGTTGACCATCAGTTTTTCATCGACGACGACTTCCAAGGCTTCGGTGGCAACGGCGCAAGCCAACGGATTTCCGCCGAAAGTAGAACCGTGCTGACCGGGGTGAATGACTTCCATAATATGATTGTCGCACAAAACCGCCGATACGGGATAGACACCGCCGCTGATGGCTTTGCCCAAAATCAGCATATCGGGTCGGGTATAAGTGTCCGCCTGACGCTCGCATTTGCTTTGGCAGTTGCAATCGCCGCAGACGCGCAACATGGCTCCGGTGCGGGCAATTCCCGTTTGAATTTCGTCGGCAATGAACAGTACATTGTGCTCCTTGCAGAGTGCCGCCGCCTGCGGTATAAAGTCTTCATCGGGCACAAAAACGCCCGCTTCGCCCTGTATCGGTTCTACCAAAAAGCCGGCGATGGTATCGGCTTCTTTCTCCAAAATTTCTTGCAAAGCGGCGATGTCATTATACGGAATCGCCTGAAAACCCGGCGTGTAAGGTCCGAAATGACCTTTAGCATCGGGGTCGCTGCTAAACGAGATAATCGTCACCGTGCGCCCGTGAAAGTTGTGTCCGCAGACGATAATTTTTGCTTCGCCGTTAGGAATGCCTTTCTTTTCGTAGCCCCATTTACGGCAAATTTTGATGGCGGTTTCGACGGCTTCTGCACCGGTATTCATCGGCAGCACTTTGTCAAAACCGAAAAATTCCGTGATGTATTTTTCGTACACCCCGAGTTGGTCGTTGTAAAATGCACGTGAAGTCAAAGTCAATGTCTCCGCCTGACGCGTCAGCGCACCGATGATGCGTGGGTGACAATGCCCCTGATTGACAGCAGAATACGAAGACAGAAAATCGTAATACTTCTTGCCTTCGGCATCGTAAACGAAGACACCTTCGCCGCGCGCGAGAACGACAGGCAGCGGATGGTAGTTGTGTGCGCCGTACTCGTTTTCGAGCTGCATAAGGTCGGCGGAGGAGAGTTTTGTATCTTGAGTTGTCATATTTTTTTGTTGAATTAGTGAATCGGATTGTCCCTTAATATTATCGATGTAAAAAAAGCCCTCCTCTACTATTGACCGCAAGCAAAAAACGAAGTTCAATAGCGCATGCTTTGTTGGAGGTTTAATTTCTTTTTATTTATCTAAACCTTTTCCAAAAGTGTATAAATCTTTTTGTTCGTCTATTCCTAATCCTTTTAAAAACTTCTTCTTAAATTTGATGTGTGGATTATTAAATGGTGCTGGCGTGTATTCCAAAATCCTGTAATTATCTTCTGCAAAACTGAACGCCTTTTTTTCTTTAATTTTCAGATAATCTTCTTCATCAACAGCAATAATCAAAACACCGATTTTATAAATTTCAGCGTAATGTTTTAGTTCTGGTTCAACTTTATTTATGTGATTTTCTGAATATATAAAGGCAAAATAAGAACGGTTTGCAAATATGGTATGGGCAACAGCCTCGAAAATCCATTGTTGCCAATTATCATTCGTTACTTTCGCTTCGATAGAAGTTAATTCTACTTCAGTAGCACCAAACAAATTATCAACCTTGATACCGACTAAATCCGGATTTCCCCATTTACCTTGTTTCCTACTTGAAGAGACATCCTTTACTCTTTCATTGTCAACTTGAAACAACCAATCTTCTAAAATAGGATATAAATCTTTTTCTAAAATATATCCTTTTTCTTTAGATTCCGTTATCTCAGCTTTTGCCTCTTCAGCTTCCTTTTTATTTTCTTCGGTTTTTTCCTCAATTTTTTCATATACTTTGTCAATATAATAACCTTTCTTCCTTCCCTCACAATTAATATTTGAGTCTGGAGAATTAGCTACTTTTGATATGTAAATATTAAACGTATTTAGTGGAACATTAGGCAACTCAGGATTTTCTACAACAATCTTTTCCCATTCTTCATGTATTGCTTTTCCTGACATTGCTTTTTCTGCTGTGTGAACTTTTTTATCTTCGAGAATATGTTCAGAAATAATTTTTACTTGACTTGTTCTATCAAGTTCTATCAGTAATTGTTTTTCTATTTCTTGCATTTTTATTTCTTTTTTTTTTGACCGCAAATCAAAAGTAATTAGCGACTATTAATTACAAACAAAGTATGATTTACGAAGCACTCAATAATTCAATACCTTAAACAATTCAACACCCCCCTCCCCCGCAAAATTGCAAAAAACCACCCGCATTTACGCACTCACACGAAAATTGTTTACACATTGTCGGTGAGCATAGATTTGCCGCCAAATTTCGGAGCCGAAAACCTATCTTTGCCCGAAAAATATTCAGCTATGACGCGTAAAGAGAAAGCCGCACACATTCAGGTAATTTTGGACGATTTGTACCCCGAGGTGCCCGTGCCTTTAGACCATAAAGACCCTTATACGCTTTTGGTGGCGGTGCTGCTGTCGGCGCAATGTACGGATATTCGCGTGAATCAGGTGACACCCGCTTTGTTTGAATTGGCGGATAATCCTTACGATATGGCAGAGCGACAAGTCGAAGATATTAAACAAATTATTCGCCCCTGCGGTCTGTCGCCGCGCAAGTCGAAGGCGATTTCCGACCTTTCGCAAATTCTCATCGACAAACACGACGGTAAAGTGCCGCAGTCTTTCGAGGCTCTGGAAGAACTGCCGGGCGTCGGTCACAAAACGGCTTCGGTGGTGATGTCGCAGGCTTTCGGCGTGCCGGCTTTTCCTGTGGATACGCACATTCACCGCCTGGCGCACCGTTGGATGCTGAGTAAAGCGAAAAATGTGGAGCAAACGGAACGCGATTTGAAAAAGATTTTTCCGCGCGAACACTGGAATAAACTGCATTTGCAAATTATCTTTTTCGGGCGAGAATATTGCCCTGCGCGCGGTCATAAGCCGACGGAATGTCCGATTTGTAGTTTGTACGGGCGACGGAGTATGTTCTAAATCGGTGGACGGTTATACGGTGGACGGT
>JAHDCG010000105.1:9854-21535 GCA_020629965.1 Saprospiraceae bacterium
TTGAAATTTAACAGCGTAAATTTTTTTCAGAAAAAAAAACAGCATCTCGGATTACCGAAAAAATCAAGAGTAATACCCGTCCACCTTCAACCGTCCACCTTCCACCGTCATCTCACCAAAGTCACAAACCCCTTCAACTCAATTTGCTCCCCGCGCGGATTCACGTAGGTCGCTACCACCACATACACGCCGTTGGGCGACAGTCTGCCCTCGTTATTTTTGCGACCGTTCCAAGCCTCGAAGGGGTCTTCGGTACGGAAGACAAGCTCGCCGTAGCGATTCCAAATTTGAAAATCGAAACCCGTGGCACCGTCTAACACGCCGTTGCCGCGAAATTCGTCATTAACGCTGTCAAAATTCGGGGTAAAAGCATTGGGCAAAAAGTAGCGGACCTGCGGCTCTACGTCGATAATTTGCACGAGCGTATCGGTGCAGCCGCTTTCGTGAATGACGACTTGCTGCACGACGTGAATGCCGGTATCGGGAAAAGTATAAACGGGCTCGGGGAGGAAGCTGGTAAACTCGCCGTTGTCGATGTCCCAGCGGTATTGGGCGGCATCGACCGACTCGTCGAAGAAACTGACGGTCGGCTCGAAGTTATTCGGCTGCTCGGGCGTGAAGGAAAACCCCGCAAAGGGCGACGGGCGCACGCGGATTAAATTCGGAAAAATCGTGTCCGTCATACAGCCGATGGGCGAAGTGATATCGACGCTGACGGTGTAAACACCGGGCGTTTCGTAGATGTTCGTCGGGCTGATTTGTGTACTCGTATTGCCGTCGCCGAAATCCCAATTGATGTCGTAAGTCGTGTCGATGGGTACACTCAAATTGTCGAAAAATATATCGGCGGGCGCACAACCGTCGAAGGTACTCGGCGCGACGACAATCAGCGTCGGCACGGGGAAATAGTCGATAATTTCGGTATAAGTTTCCGTACAATCGTTGATGTCGGTGATGGTCAGACTGACGGGCAAATTACCGGGAATTTCGTAAAGATGCTCCGTATTTTGCAAGGTATCGGTGTTGCCGTCGCCGAACTCCCAAAACCAATCGACAAGCGCATCCGGCCCGGCGTCGGAAGTGGATTCATCCGTAAAAATCACGGGACCGTACACGCAGGTATCGTAAGCGAAAGAAAAATCGGCGGTGATGTCGGGGTATATTTCGACCAAAATAGCGGCGGTATCCGAGCATTGAGTACCGGGATTTAGAACTAAATTTCCCATATAAATACCGTCCGAAGGAAAATCGACCGTCGGATTATCCTGCGTAAAAGTTTGCGTATTTCCGTTGATATCGAACTCCCAAAAGAACTCATCGATGAATTGCTCCTGCGTGCTTTCATTGACAAAAGTCACGGTACTTTCCCCGCAACTGATAACGCGAAAAGATTGGTCTGCCAGAATTTCGTCGGCCTCGATGGCGGCGACTACCGTCGGTTCACATATCGCGACGTTAAACTGAAAATCACGCCGCACGGTACTCAACAGCACACCGTTTCTGAATTCATTGACGCAAACCCCGACGACGTACTGACCGGTCAAAGTGGGTACACCGCTGATTAAACCCGTCGCACTGTTGATACTGATGGCAGGATTTCCTGGCATCGGGTCGGCGGCGGTGTAGGGCGGCAAAAAATTAATGGTATTATAAGGCGGCGGCAAGTCCGGGTTGGGCGCGACGCCCGTAGGTATAGCCGGCATATCGGTATTATTTCCGCCGCCGTTAAAAGGACTGCACAGAGAATAAGTCAATAAATCACCGTCCGGGTCGGTGGCGGAAAAATCAAAATCAATATCCGTACCCTGACAAATAATAATGGGCGGCAGACTGTTAAAAGCCGGGCTGCTGTTGCATACCTGCTGTGCTTCGGGCGTGATGTCAATGGTGTAAGTCGCGCCGGTGTCGCCGGGCAAAACGAGATTGGTAATGGTATTATTTCGGCAACATCTTTGGTAAGAAATGGTGTAAGTGCTGTTGTTAACGGGCAGATTCAGGTCGAAAACATAAATCCCTTCTTCCACCAAAACGTTGGGCGGAATAATCAAACAGGGGTTACTGACATCGGGCGCGACGGGCGACTCATCGGGTGAAGAGATAGATAAAATATCGATTTGCGAGCCGTTTTCAAAAATCGTAATGGTCGCATCCCCGATACTGCCGGGCGCACCGTCGAACTCGGCACCGCCGCCCGCCGCATCGCGGTACAGTTTGAGCGTGACCCGATAGTTGCCGCTGCCCAAACACTCATAAGTCATTTCGCCGCCGATAATATGTGCCGCCCGCACGGACACAGTACCGAAAAGAAAAATGAGAACGAGCAGAAAAATATGTTTCAAAGGTTCCAAATGTTCTTAATTTAAATTTTCTTTAACAATTCACACAATAGAAAAGCCGAAATCACAGTTTTATCGGTGCAAATTATGCAAATCTTCTAAACGAAGCGGTCGGTCGATAAAGCATCTGCTTGAGGGAAAGATACAAATAAACGCAATAAATTTATCCTATTCCCGAAAATCAAAGCCTTTTTTTGCCTCTCGTACAGCCAAAACGAAAATTCCTCACGGGTTATTGGCAGCGAAATCGCTCATTTGTGTCGTTTAGAAGAAACTTGAACACAAACCCATACACTTATGTTGTCTTACGCAAACACCGCTTCTTACATGACGCAAAATTACGATATAAAACCGCTGCTCCCCGTTTTGGAGTCGGGCGGATTGATACTTTTTCCGACGGATACGATATGGGGTCTCGGCTGCGATGCAACTTCCGCCGCCGCCGTGGAGAGTGTTTATGAATTGAAAAAACGAGACCGCAGCAAACCCTTCGTGCTGCTCGTTTCGGATATTGAAATGCTGAAAAATTACGTGGTACACCTGCACCCGCGCCTCGAAACGCTGCTGCAATATCACAAACGCGCCCTCACCATTATTTACGATCAAGCCAAAAATCTGCCCGCCAACTGCATCGGCGGTGACGGCTCGGTGGCCATTCGCATTCCGCAAGATGATTTTTGCCGCGATTTAATCTCCGCCTTCGGCAAACCCGTAGTGGCGACTTCCGCCAACATCAGCGACGAGCCGTTTCCCTCTTTTTTCGGCGAAATCAGTTCGGAAGTTATTTCGGGCGTGGATGCCGTTGCCGATTATCGCCGGTGGGATAAAACAAAACGGGAACCGTCGGTAATTGCGAAGTTGGATGATAAGGAGGAGTTGGTGGTTCTGCGGTGAACGGAGGTATGGTGGACGGGCGGCAGTGACTTTGTGACAGGAGTTGACAGCAGGCAAGCAGGACTATTAACTTATAAAAGGTATGGCTTTGATACTTGCCGCCCCTCGTTCCGGAGTTGATTGGTTCCAAAGTTAAGCGCATCGGGGCACAAGTTGCTCCCGCCTGCCTCTCAAGGGTGGGGTTCTCCCGATTCAGCCTGTCCCGACTCCGATAGCTATCGGAGGGGCGGAAGGGGCTGAAGACGCGCGGCTCTACTCGTCTTCAGCCCCCTAACCCCCGATTCGGGGGAACTTTCTGCGCTCCTGATTTTATGGTAATCAAAACCAATCAACCCTGCCCTCGTCCGACATCATAATATAAAAAACCCTAAACTTCTCCGTTTGTAAAGTAACAGACTCAGTAGTTTTTCCAAGAAACAAGGAGTTTTTTCACAGCCCCCCCCCGTCCACCGTCCACCGCAAAACCCTCCACCGTCAAATCTTCACCACCTTCACCTTTCCCGTATCACTCAAAAAACGAGCGATGATACGCTTGTTTTCGGGATTGTCGGGGTAGCGGTTGATGCACTCGAAAATATCTTCGTGACTTTCCATACAGTCTTTACCGATGTAGCCAAAACCTTGATAATCACCGTCTTGCACCAAGACGACCAAATGCTCGTCGTCGTCTCTGCCTTTGTCGATAATGAAAAAATCTTCTTCAAAAACAACGCCCATTAAGTCGAGAGCCTGCCGGGCGCGTTCGTTGTATTCTTCGGGCGTTTCGTCGTATTTACACGCGCCTTTGCATTGTCGCAAGTGAAATTTAAAACAGGCTGTGGACGACTTATCCAAGCCGCAATATTTTTCGCACAATTCAAACTCGCGCACCGCGTAACTCAAGCGATTTTTAGCCTTGATCAACTTCGGAAACTCGCCGACGATATTGTATTGCTTGCGCATTTTCGCCGTCATTTTTGCCGTATCGTAGCAAAGGTAGCCTTGCTCATTTTCAAAAGTATAAATGGCGTAAGGAAAATGCTTGGCACGCTGCGCACGGTTGACGGGCGGCACGAGCCGTTTGATTTCGTGGCTTTCCAACAATAAAGCTCCCAATTCCGAACCCGTCAATTCATAAGTAATATCGTGTACCAAACGCTGCAATTTGGCGGATTTCTCGCTCTTTTCGGCGAAATGCTGCGCAATGCGTTTGCGAATATTGATGCTTTTACCAACGTACACGCAGTTGCCGAACTCGTCGTGCATATAATAGACACCGCACTCGTCGGGCAGCGCGTGAATAGTCTCGACCGTCCACGATTTGGGCAGCATGGACTCTTTAATGCCGAGATTTATCAGGTCGGTCACGGTGTCTTCGCCGGTCTCGATACCCATGATTTTTTCAAAAAGTTCGACGGTGGCTTTGGTGTCGGCCATGGCGCGGTGACGGGCATCGACGCTGATGCCGAAATGTTTGATGAGATTGCCGAGGCTGTAAGATTTGAGACCGGGAAAGGCTTGGCGGCTGAGGCGCACGGTGCAAAGTTGCTTGCGGCTGTAAGAGTAGCCGAGGCGTTTAAATTCTTCGCGGATGAAGCCGTAATCGAAGCGGACGTTATGCGCGACAAATACCGCACCCTCGGTGATGCGCACGACCTCTTTGGCGATTTCATAAAATTTCGGTGCATCTTCGACCATTTTATCGTCGATGCCCGTGATGCGCGTGATATTATAAGGTATCGGTGTTTCGGGATTGACGAGGCTTTCGTAGGTCTCGATGATTTTTTCGCCGTCGTGTACAACAATGGCAATTTCGGTAATTTTATCGCGCACCGCACGGCCGCCGGTCGTCTCGATGTCGATGATGGCGTATCTCTTTTGAGTCATAAACAGTAGTTTTTCTTTCTCGGCGGCTTTTCAAATCGTTTTGCGGGCGCAAATTAAACAAATTATTTTAAGGAGAGAAAATAAACTACAAAATAAGGGGATATTGTTAAAATTGTTGAATCGTTGAGGTGTTGAGTTGATGAATCGACGGAAGCCCGGAGCAGCAAAATTTCTCATGCGTCAACTGCACCCGACAATTATGTAAAATGAATATCTGAAAACCCGAAGCAAAAACACTGCTCTTGAGTCCAAAGCCCTCAACGATTCAACAACTCAACGATTCAACAAAAAAGGCAGAAACTTCTGCTTCTTGCAAAAATTTCTGCCTTTAATTTAATTTGGTCAGTAAAACGGTTAGTGATTGTGTACCGCATCCCGCAGCACTTCCAGGTAATTTTCCTTGTCGGCGATAATATCGCGCAACCGTTTCAACTTAGCCTGACGCGGGGCATCGAGAGAACCGTAAAGCTGCACGACGGGAGAAGAAAGTTCTCTTTCGCGCCGGCGTAAAACGGCAAGGTCACGCTCTGTTTTGGCTTTGCGTTCTATCAGTTTCCAGTTAAAATCATCGGGGGTAAAGTGCTTGTTTTGCGGTGTTTGTGCTGTGCTCAAATTCAACATAAAATGTGGTGGTTTACATAATTGGTTAAGGTTTAACAGTGAGCGATGAGGGAAGTCAGTTAAAATTATCTAGTCGTTCATTCGGCATAAATGCAAAAATTATACAATTTCAACAAAATTAAAATTAAAATTGTTGAGTCCTTTCCGTTTTTATTTCGGAAATCGAGTAACACAAATCTAACGACAAAAAATGAGTTCCGGTGCGAAGAACCTTTTTTTAATATGAAAAAAATTGCAAATAATCAGCTAAAAGACTGATTTTCAGGCAGATAAAAATCGGAAAGTATTTTTCATTCGACACCGAAAATAGCGTACTTTTGCAACCTTGCCGAAAACACGAGAGAAAACACATCATTTCGGCACAAAACAAATTTAAAAATGAGTAATATAGTAGCAATAGTCGGGCGACCGAATGTGGGAAAATCGACCTTTTATAATCGAATGATCGGCGAGCGTCAGGCGATTACCGACAACGTGTCGGGTGTGACGCGCGATCGCATGTACGGCGAGATGGAATGGAACGGCAAGCAGTTTACCGTAGTCGATACGGGCGGCTTTGTCGAGGGGTCTGACGACGTTTTTGAGAAAGAAATTCGCGCGCAGGTGCGCATTGCCGTTGCCGAAGCGGAGGCGATTATTTTTATGACCGATGCGCGCACGGGGGCAACGGACTTGGACTTGGAGGTTGCTAATTTGTTGCGCCGCAGTGAAAAACCGGTTTATCTTTGCGTGAATAAAGTCGATAACCACGAACAGCTTATGGAGGCCAACGAGTTTTGGTCGATGGGTTTTGACAATACTTTTTTCGTGAGCAGCATGACCGGCAGCGGCACGGGCGATTTGCTGGATGCCGTCGCCGAAAAAATAGAAAATAAACCGCCGCTCGACACGGATTTGCCGCGCATTGCCATTGTCGGTCAGCCCAACGTGGGCAAGTCTTCGTTTACCAATGCCCTGCTCGGTGAAGACCGCAACATCGTGACCGACATTGCCGGCACGACCCGCGACAGTATTCACACGAAGTATAAAAAATTCGGCAAAGAATTTTTCCTCATCGACACGGCGGGTATTCGCAAAAAATCGAAAGTACACGAGGACTTGGAGTTCTACTCGGTCATGCGTGCCATTCGTGCTTTAGAAGAAGCGGACGTGGTGATTTTGATGATTGACGCGACGTTGGGCGTAGAAATGCAGGATTTGAAAATCTTCCGACTCGCGCAGCAACGGAACAAAGGCATCGTGATTTTAGTGAATAAATGGGATTTGGTCGAGAAAGAAACCAATACGGCGCGCGATATGGAAAAAGAAATCCGGGAGCGATTCGCGCCGTTCCGTGATTTACCCGTTATCTTTGTGTCGGCTTTGGAAAAACAGCGCATATTTCAAGCCGTCGAAGAAGCCCTCGATGTCAACGAGCGGCGCAATACCAAAATTACCACTTCTCAACTCAACGATTATTTCCAACCGATTTTAGACAAAAACCCTCCCCCGGCGACGCGCGGTCGCCTCGTCAAAATCAAATACATCACCCAACTGCCGACCTATTACCCGGCTTTTGCTTTTTTCTGCAGCAATCCGAAATACATCCGCGAGGACTACAAAAACTTTTTGGAAAATAAACTGCGCGAAAAATGGAACTTTACCGGCGTACCGGTGAGTGTGTTTTTCAGGAAAAAATAGTTCGATGTACGATGTACGATTTACGATGTACGAGGGCGCTCGGGTTGGGTGGAATTTAATTTAGAGTTGTTTGCCCCTTTTGATACCGGTAATTTTTTCTGGAGAAAGAGGAAAGACAGAGTCTGACACCGGGGCGGAAATAGTGAAATTAGTACGATTTACGAATTATGATTTACGATTTACGATTTACGAGGGCGCTCGGGTTGGGTGGAATTTAATTTAGAGTTGTTTGCCCCTTTTGATACCGGTAATTTTTTCTGGAGAAAGAGGAAAGACAGAGTCTGACACCGGGGCGGAAATAGTGAAATTAGTACGATTTACGAATTATGATTTACGATTTACGATTTACGAGGGCGCTCGGGTTGGGTGGAATTTAATTTAGAGTTGTTTGCCCCTTTTAGTACCGGTAATTTTTTCTGAAGAAAGAGGAAAGACAGAGTCTGACACCGAGGCGAAAATAGTGAAATTAGTACGATTTACGAGGGCGCTCGGGTTGGTTATAAGTTGCTTTAAAAACTCTTAGCCCTATTGTTTTGGGCAGGTTTTTGAAGAAAGAAAAAAGGTAAATGAGAAAATCTAACCCCAAAGCGAAAAAGCAGAATTCAAGAATCTCACTCCCCTCAAGCAATCGTACATCGTAAATCGTAAATCGTACATCGTACATCGTTCCCCCTCCCCCCGTGAGATAAAATTAATCTAAAGTCTCACTTCTAAAGTTAAAAACACAAACAACACTCATGTTTACAAAAACGGATTTTCCCGGATTATTGCTCTTCGACCCGCGTGTTTTTGAGGACGAGCGCGGCTATTTTTACGAGTCCTTTAATGCGGAAACCTTTCGGAAGGCGGGCATTACGCAGCCTTTTGTGCAAGATAATCAGGCCTATTCTTCTTACGGCGTGCTGCGCGGTTTGCACTATCAGACGGGCGATTATGCGCAGGCAAAACTGGTGCGCGTTATTGAGGGCGAGGTGCTGGATGTGGTGGTGGATATGCGCCCGGACTCGCCGATGTACGGTAAAAGCTACACGGCGATACTGAGCGCGGAAAATAAAAGACAGATGTACGTGCCGCGCGGATTTGCGCACGGATACGTGGTTTTGAGCGAGACGGCTTTGTTCTTTTACAAATGCGATAATTTTTACAACAAAGAAAGCGAAGGCGGTCTGTATTTTAACGACCCGGAACTAAGGATAGATTGGCATATTGATACGCAAAATGCAATTTTAAGCGAAAAAGATAAGGTGCAGCCCGTGTTTGGCAGTCATAAACCTTTTGTTTGAAATTAGTCGATATTTTTGTCGAAAGAATGTTGGAATACAGCAGATTTTTTGAGTAGTTTTGCGAGCGCATTGACAAAGTGCGACCGTGTATTTTTTTTCTGCTTTTTGCGGCAAAGCAACATCATTAAAAATTCAAAATGCCAACAATTCTCATCACCGGAGCTAACGGTCAACTCGGTAAAGAACTCGAAAAGGTTTTTTCCGATAAATCCGATTATACTCTGAGATTGACCGACCAAAACGATTTGGATATTACCAAGCATTTGGATGTCAACGCCTTTTTTACGGAGACCGGAAAGTACGATTATGTGATTAATTGCGCCGCTTATACCGCTGTGGACAAGGCAGAAGAAGATGTAGAAGTCGCTCACGCCGTGAATATGAACGGGGCGCAAAATCTCGCGCGTGCCGCTAAGCAATTTAACGCGCAACTCATCCATCTCAGCACGGATTACGTCTATCATAATGACCAAAACACACCGTTTAAAGAAGGCGACGAAACAACGCCGAAGTCAGTCTATGCCTCTACTAAACTCGCCGGCGACAACTACGTGCAGCGCGCTTTTCCCGAAGCGATCATCATTCGTACCTCTTGGGTCTATTCTTCTTTCGGGCACAATTTTGTTAAAACCATGCTTCGTTTCGGGCGAGAACGCGACAACCTAAACGTTGTTTTCGACCAAATCGGCACGCCGACCTATGCAGCGGATTTGGCGGAAGCTATCTGCGAAATTATCAATCAATTGGAAAGCAAAAAAGTGACCGCTTCCGAAGTGGCGGGCATTTACCACTTCAGCAACGAAGGCGTGACGAGCTGGTATGACTTTGCGGTAGCTGTTTTTGACGCCGAAGATATTGCCTGCAAAGTTACGCCCATCGAAACGAAGGAATACCCTACGCCTGCCAAACGCCCGCCCTTTTCGGTGCTGAATAAAGGAAAAATTAAAAGTACTTTCGGCTTGCAGATTCGTCATTGGACGGATGCGATGTATGATTGTTTACGAGAAATGAAAGGGTGATTTTTTGTTGAAGGGTTTAGTTTTTCAGGCGTTTAAGCTGCCTGCGTTCCGTCGGTCGATAAAACAGAAACTTTTCGGCAATTTTTCAGCTTTGCCGGGCGTTAATGAACAGATTTTCATTGTTCATTAATCGTCCTGTCTATGTTGCAAAAATTGTTGTTTTTCCCCCTTTTTTTCCTTCCGATTTTTTCCCTTTTCGCTCAAACCGATTCGCTGCTTTTTCTTAAAAAAGCGGAAAGTCAAATCGGTGTCGAAGATGCACAACTCGTTGATTTTCTGATGCTTACCATGCCCGGCCGAGAAAAAGACGTTGCCGCCCAACTCAAGCGGCAGAGCCTTAAAACTTACATGATGCCGCCGCGCAAAACCGACGAAACCGGCAATACCAAATGCTATGCCCTCACCGCCTGCGCAGAATATTACGCCAATTACGACCGCAATTACAAAGTCAATCTCAGCCCCGACTATATCGCCCTCAGTATGCCGCAGGACGACCTGACCGACGCCATGACTTTCCTCGCCAAAAACGGCACGGTCAGCGCGGATATTATGCCCTACGGCAGCAAATTTATCCCGACGAGCGTGCGCGCCGTCCAAAAATATGCCATCACCAATTATCTGTGGATTTTTCGGGAAGAAAACAAAGAGCGACAGAAAATCTTCGCGCTGCGCAAAGCTATTCTGCGCGGCAATCCCGTCATCGCCGAGATGCTTGTATCCGCTCAAGTAGAAATGTCGGCCGCCGATACGGAAATGTTTGCTGCGAAAAATAACGCTTCGGAGACCGCCCCGTTTGTGGTCGTCGGCTACGATGAAACGCGGAAAACCGTGGAATTACTCGGTACCTACGGCAGCGGCTGGGGCGAAAACGGTTATCTGGAAATGAGCTACGCCGACTTTGCGCGGGCGGCGCAGCGGGCGTTTGTTTTGGTGCCGGAAAGGTGAGGGAGTCGAGAGGTTGAGTAGTCGGGAGGTTGGGGAGAAATCGTGCAATAAACCATCGACTATCAACCGACATCAGATTCCGAAAATGCCCGAACTCAAATAGCGGTCGCCCCGGTCGCAGATAATGCAGACCACGACGGCATCTTCGTCTAAAGTTTCCGCCAATTTCAGAGCGGCAGTCACCGCGCCGCCGCTGCTCATGCCCGCAAAAATACTTTCTTCGGTGGCGAGTTTTTGCATCATTTGCGTGGCTTCCAATTGCGACACGTCGATGATTTTATCGACACGCTCCGGCTCGAAGATGGCGGGTAAAAATTCCTTTGACCAGCGCCGAATACCCGGAATGCGCGAGCCGTCGGTCGGCTGTACCCCGATGATTTGCACGTCCGGGTTTTTCTCTTTCAAATAACGCGACGTGCCCATAATCGTGCCCGTCGTGCCCATACTGCTGACAAAATGCGTGACCTGTCCCTTGGTTGCCTGCCAAATTTCCGGTCCCGTGGTGCGATAATGCGCTTTCCAATTATCGTCATTGCCGAATTGATTGAGCATAAAATAACCGCCTTTTTTCACCAAATCTTCGGCGTATTCGCGGCTGTATTCGATGGTTTTTTCGGCGGGCGTTAAAATGACTTCTGCGCCGTAAGACTGCATGGTTTGGATGCGCTCTTTAGTTGCATTTTCGGGCATAATGAGCGTGAGCGGCAGGTCGAATTGTGCGGCGATCATCGCCAGAGCAATGCCCGTATTGCCGCTCGTCGCCTCTACCAAGCGGATGCCCTCGCCGATATCACCCCGGTTGAGTGCGCCTTTTATCATGCTGTACGCCGCGCGGTCTTTGACGCTGCCGCCGGGGTTTTGCCCTTCGAGTTTACCGAATATTTTGACGCGGGCGTGCGGGTTCAGCTTGTCGATTTCGACTAAGGGGGTCGTGCCTACGAGGGAGAGGATGGATGCCATTTTGGACGTTAGATTTTAGATGTTAGACTTTAGACTTTAGACTTTAGACTTTAGACTTTAGACTTTAGACTTTAGAC
>JAHDCG010000106.1 GCA_020629965.1 Saprospiraceae bacterium
ATGCAAAACCCGGGCTACTAAAACCAACGCAGCGACGGTTCAACGATTAAATTCATTTCAAAAGTTTTCATACACGTTTTTTTGAGAGTTACAAACCCTTCCGACGGAGTATTTTACTCTGTCGGACAGGGTTTATTTTTGGTACTTCTTGGACTTTAAGAGGCTGACAAGATTACCGAAATTTTGAGGATTTTTCATTGCGACTCTTACTGTATGTCTTCAGCCCTCAAACCCCCGATGCGGGGGAACTTTCTCCGGGCTTGAGTCTGTGGTAAATCTTGATTTCTTGGTACCCGTTTGACAGAAGATCCAGGTCCGAAACGAATTTTAATTTCAAAGACGAATTTGCTCCCCGCTCCGAGCCTGTCCCGACTTTTGTCGTGGAGTCGGGGGTTTTCATTGCGACTCTTGCTGTACGTCTTCAGCCCCCTGACCCCCGATTCGGGGGAACTTTCTCAGGGCTTGAGTCTGTGGTAGATATTAGTTTTTTTGGTCTTCCCATAGAAGTATTCAGCGTAAAATCATAAAAATCAGCGTAGAAATTCACAGTCACACAATTTTACGAAGCAAACTAAAATCACCCCGACAACTGTAGGGGGTCATAATCATCATCCGCGACTGAAGTCGGGACAGGTATAAATCAGGGTCAAAAAACACAGTCACACAAGTAAAATCAGCGTAAATCAAAAATAATCATAAAAATCAGCGTAAAAATTTCTTACTCCTCCTCTGCCTCGCAGCGATCATCACCTCCTGTCAAAACAATACCCCTGCTCCCGAAAAACTATTCAAAAATATTCCCGCATCCGTCTCCGGTCTCGACTTCACCAACACGATAACCGACCGCCCCGACTTCAATATTCTCAACTTTCACTACATCTACAACGGCGGCGGCGCAGGTACGGCAGACTTCAACAAAGACGGGCTGCCCGACCTCGTTTTCACGGGAAATCAAGTGCAATCCCGCTTGTATCTCAATCAAGGAAACCTGAAATTTAAAGACATCACCGCAGCCTCCGGCTTTGCCGCGACGGGCCGGAATACCGGCGTGTCAATCGCTGACCTTAACGCCGACGGGCTGCCCGATATTTACCTTTCTACCGGCGGTTTAGACTGTGAAGGCGATTGCAAAAATCAACTCTTCATTCATCTCGGAAATGACGAAAACGGCATCCCGCAATTTGCGGAACGCGCCGCCGCTTACGGTCTCACCGACGGGCTGTACACCCAACAAGCCGCCTTTTTCGATTACGACAACGACGGAGATTTAGACGCGTATTTGCTGCGCAATGTAATTGACAATCGAGATAAAAACGCGCCCTCGGGTAAACAATTTATCGACGCAAAATCGAAGGATGTTTTATTAGAAAATCGCTACGCAGACTCGCTCGGTCATCCCGTTTTTATCGATGTTTCGGCGGCGGCGGGCATCACCGAACGCGGTTACGGTTTGGGTATTACGATTAACGACTTTAACGACGACAGCTATCCCGATATTTACGTTGCCAATGATTTTTTGTCGGAAGATTTGCTGTATATCAGCCGCGTCGGAAAAGGGCAAAAAATTCGTTACGAAAACCAAAATAAAACCGCCCTCAAACACCAAAGCTACAACGCCATGGGCGTAGATGCCGCCGATATAAATGCCGACGGACTGCCCGATATTGTAGTCTTGGACATGCTGCCCGAAAACAACGAGCGCAGGAAAACGATGCTCGGTTTTATGAATTACAATAAGTATGAACTCTCGCAAAGACAGGGCTACGCGCCGCAGTTTATTCGCAATACTTTACAACTGAACAGCGGCAGTTTTATCGACCAAATTCCATTTCAAGAGGTCGGTTATCTCGCCGGCATCTCGGCGACGGATTGGTCTTGGACACCCCTCTTGGCGGACTTTGACAACGACGGCGACCGCGACCTTTACGTCACCAACGGCTACGGAAAAGACGTGACGGATTTGGATTTTATCAATTACAGCGCGGAGTCCAACGCTTTCGGCAGTAAGGCGGAATTGATGAAAAAAATGTACGCCGACATCCAAAAAATGCCGAATATCGACATCCCGAATTACTATTTTGAAAAGACGGACGCGCTCAAATTTACGGACAAAAGTGAAGCGGCAACCGAGCAAATTCCGTCGATTTCTAACGGCGCGATTTACGTGGATTTGGACAATGACGGCGACTTGGACATTGTGAGTAATAACATCGACTCACCCGTTTTTCTTTTGAAAAATACAACGGACGGCGCGGGAAATTTTTTGAAAGTTAAATTTAAAACCGACGAAAAACAGCCTTCCGCCATCGGTCTGACGGTCACACTGTATGCGGGTGAAAACGTGCAAAAACAATACAACTCGCCGGTGCGCGGCTACCTGTCGAGTGTGCCGCAAATACTGCATTTCGGTTTAGGAAAAATCCAAAAAATCGACTCGGTGCGCGTGGACTTTCCGGGCAGAAAGTCAGAGATAATTTTACGCGACGTGTCGATAAATCAAACTTTGGAAATTGACCTCGCTGCCGCCGATAAAACAATTTTCCGTGATTTTTCTTTTCCCGAATGCATTTTTAAACAGGTCACACCTTTCGCCTTTACGCACCGCGAAAATCAATTCCAAGACTACGATGCACAGCCCCTTTTGCTGCGCCAAAACTCAAGACAAGGCCCCTGCCTCGCCGCCGCAAATATCGACGGTAAACCCGGCGACGAACTTTACATCGGCGGCGCAAAAGACATTGCGGGACGACTGTATCGACAAACCGCAAACGGTGATTGGACGTACACCGAAATGCCCGACGCGGCGAGCGAAGACACCGACGCGGCTTTTTTCGATGCGGACGCAGACGGAGATTTAGACCTATACGTGGTCAGCGGCGGCAGCGAATTTATACCCGACAGCCCGTTGCTGCACGACCGTTTGTATCTGAACGACGGCGCGGGAAATTTTACAAAAGATACGACTTTCCCGGAGATAAATACGAGCGGCACCTGCGTGGCAACCTTCACCGCAGACACGGAAAAACCGCTGATTTTTGTCGGTTCATCTTTTATTCCGCGCAACTTTCCTGTATTGCCCGAAAATCGGCTTTTGGTATTTGAAAATGAAAGCTATAAACTTAAAACAGCGGAATACAGGAAAAACCTCGCTTCGGTCGGTCGCATTACGGATGCTGTTGCCGTAGATTTTACGCAAAACGGCGTACCCGATTTGGCTGCCGTCGGTCATTGGATGTCACCCGTTTTTCACAGTCAATTTAAAAACCGGCTGCAACAGGAACCTGTCGTTTTTCAGGACGAAAACGGAGAAAAAACGGATTTACACGGTCTGTGGAATTGTATTGAAAGCACGGACCTCGACGGAGACGGAGACCTCGATTTTATCCTCGGCAATCAAGGCGAAAACACCCGCCTGACCGCCTCCGCCGCCGAGCCGCTGACCTTGTACACCGGCGACTACGATAACAACGGCAGTCCCGACCCGCTCGTCGGCATGTACTACCCCGACCGCAGCGGCTCGCGAAAACTCTACCCGCTGCACGCCCGCGATGACGTGGTCAAGCAGCTCGTCAAAGTCAAAAGTCGCTACCGCACTTACGCCGATTTCGGCAATGCGGCCTTCAAAGAAATACTCGCCGATGCCGACCCGGCGGACTTTGCAGAAGTGACAACGCTGCAATCGGTTTGGTTGGAAAATACGGGACAAAATACCTTCACGGTACATCCGCTGCCGACGGCGGCACAGTTTGCGCCGATAAACGCAATTTTGGCAGACGACTTTGATAACGACGGAAATATCGACTTGCTGCTGACGGGCAACGACTACGGCGCGGAAAGCAACGGCGGTCGTGCGGATGCTTTCAACGGCTTACATTTGCGCGGCGACGGGCAGGGAAACTTGACGCCGGTGCCGCTGTTTATAAGCGGTTTTTATGTGCCGGGCGACGGGCGGGATTTGATTTTGTTGCGCGATAAAGACGGCAAGCGATTGATTTTAGCGGGGCAGAACGGAGGGGAGTTGAGGGGGTTTGAGGTTGGGAGGTTGAGGGGTTGAGCAAACCGTGATTGCTCCGTTTTGTAGAGACGTGCAACTGCACGTCTCAGGCAAGAACCGAAAATCCTTTCCGAAATTTTCGGATTATCGATTTGACTGCACGCCGCCCGAAGATTAGACGCGGCAATACCGCGTCTCTACGGAATCAAAATTTAAATTGAAGAAAAAGAGGACATAGTAAAAATAAACAGAAACACAAAACACAAAAAGGCGCCGGATAAGCGAAAGTACGCACGACCGGCAACCGACAACGGGCAACCGTCAACTAAAAAGCAATGGACAGAACAATAATTATAGAAGACTTGCCGAAAGTATCTGTTTTTTCGGAGGATACTCACTTTGAGACGAGCGTGGAAGTAACAGAAAAAGAGGACGGTATTCATATCGTAAAGCTCAGACTAACGGCACCGACCGCAGCCTCGCCCGAATGCGTGACACTACGGTGGCGGCTGCCTTCGCTCAACGTAAAGGGCGTGTGGAAATGCGGCGGCATTCACGATAAAAGACAGCAATACGACTGGGAATTGGTGCATCTGAAATCACGGGTTTCGGTGGACGCGCCGGTCATTTCGGTCTTCGGTCACGACGACGCAAATATGATTACTTTCGCCTGTGCGGACGCCGTTAACCTGTTGGAAATGAACGGTTTGTTGCGCGAGGAGGACAATCATTGCTACTATCATTTGACTTTTTTCAGTGAGCGGCATCCGGAGATTACCGACTACGAGACCGAAATCCGTATCGACACGCGCAAGGTGCGCTACGACCGTGCTTTACAAGACACGGCGACTTGGTGGGAAACATTTGAGCATCTGAAACCGACGCACATTCCCCCGATTGCGACGATGCCGCTGTACTCGACCTGGTATAATTTTCATCAGGATTTGGATGCGGAGGTGCTGCCGGAAGAGTGCAAAATTGCCGCCGACATCGGTTACAAACTCATCATTCTCGACGACGGCTGGCAGACGATGGACAACAATCGGGGCTACGATTATACGGGGGACTGGCAGCCCGACCGCTTTCCGGATATGGCGGATTTTGTAAAAAAAATACACGCGACGGGGATGCAGTTCGGGCTGTGGTATTCCGTGCCTTTTTGCGGTCCGAAATCAAAGGCGTATCAGCGATTTAAAGGAAAGTTTTTAACCGAAAATCACCGTTGGGCGCCCGTTTTCGACCCGCGCTACCCGGAGGTGCGGGAGTATTTGATAAACACCTACACGACGGCGCTCAAAGAATGGGATTTGGATGCTTTTAAACTGGATTTTATCGACGATTTTAAGGTCTATCCGGAAACGGTTTTGACGGCGGAAGACGGACGCGACTATGCCAATGTCAACGAGGCGGTCGATAGGCTTTTGACCGATGTGATGTTATCTTTAAAAGCAATAAAACCCGACATCGGCATTGAGTTTCGGCAGCAATACGTCGGTCCGACGATGCGTAAATTCGGCAATATGTTTCGCGCCTTCGACTGCCCGAACGACGCAATTTCCAATCGTATTCGCGTGACGGACGTAAAGCTACTGTGCGGCAATTCGGCGGCGCACAGCGACCCGCAAACCTGGCACGCCGACGAACCGACGGAACTCGCCGCCCTGCAAGTCCTCAACCCGTTTTTCGGCGTACCGCAAATGTCGGTGCTGCTCAAAGACCTCTCGGCGGCACACTTAGCGATGGTGCGATTTTACACCGAATATTGGAACGCACACGCCGACATAATTATGCACGGCAATTTTACGGCGCACAATCCGCTCGCTAATTATCCGCTGCTGCGCTGCGAAAAAAACGGGCATTGTATCATCGGGGTTTATGACGACATCGGGGTAGATTTGGGTGCGGAAACGACGACGGACATTCTGAACGCAAAGCTGCGCGACGGGGTCATCGTGCGCATTAAAGAAAAATCAGCGACGTACCGCCTGACGATTTGGAATTGTGAAGGCGAAAAAGAGGGCGAAGAAATACGGACATTTGCCGCAGGCGTGGCGGAGATTGAAGTGAAAGCGGCGGGGATGCTGCGGTTGGAGCGCACGAAACAGCAGATTTAAAAGAACAAACAGCGTAGGAAAATCCTCAAATTACTCACAGGGTGACTCAAAGTCACCTTTTGAGTAATTCGAGGATTTTTCAACAAAACAAAACGAAAAACAAAACAAAACAAAACAACCATGGGAGCAACTATCGGAAGCATCGACATCGGCATCATTATCGCCTATTTTTTCATCGTTTTTCTCATCGGTCTGTGGGTCGGGCGCAAGGCGAAAACGGGCGACGACCTTTTTCTCGGCGGTCGGTCGCTGACCTGGGGTTTTATCGGTTTGTCGCTGTTCGCGTCGAATATTTCGAGTACTTCGCTCATCGGTTTATCGGGGGCGGCTTATTCCGAGGGCATTGTACAGTCGGTGTACGAGTGGGGTTCGGCGGTGCCGTTTGCAATATTGGCGTTGATTTATGTGCCGCTGTATTTGAAGTCGCGGATCACTACGATACCCGAGTTTTTGGAGTTGCGCTTCGATCGCCGTTCGCGGGTTTTCTTTTCCGCGCTGACGATAACGGCGAGTATTTTGATTGATACGGCGGGTAGTTTGTACGCCGGAGCTTTGGTGGTGCAAATCTTTTTTCCGTCGATTGCACTGTGGCAGACCTGCTTGGTTTTAGCGGTTGTGACGGGGATTTATACGGCATTCGGCGGGCTGAAAGCGGTGGTTTATACCGATGCTTTGCAGGCCGTTATTTTGATAGTCGGCTCGACGGCGCTTTCTTATTTGATGTTTGAAAAATTAGATTTTTCCTGGGATAAAATGGTCGCCGCCGCGCCCGAAGGTCATTTTTCGGTGGTGCGTCCGCTCGACGACCCCGACCTGCCGTGGTTGGGTTTGATACTCGGGGTGCCGATGATGGGATTTTGGTACATGGCCACCAATCAATACATCACGCAGCGCATCCTCGGGGCGACGGACATTAAGAATGCGCGGTGGGGAATCATGCTGGCGGGGCTGCTCAAATTTTTGCCGCTGTTTATTATGGTGCTGCCGGGGGCGATGGCGATTAGTATTTACACCGACATCGAAAATAAGGACATGGTTTTTCCGACGATGATAGTGCAGGCACTGCCCGTCGGACTCACGGGGCTGGTGATGGCGGGTCTGGTGTCGGCGATTATGTCGAGTATCAGTTCTACGCTCAACTCCGCCTCTACGCTCGTTATCGTCGATTTTGTGAAGCCGAAATTGCCGAACATTACCGAAAAGCAGACCGTGCTTTACAGCCGCTTGGTGACACTTTTCTTCGTTGCTTTTGCTGCGACCTGGGCCCCGCAAATCGAGCATTTCGACGGTTTGTGGAAATATTTGCAGCAGATGTACTCCATTTTCGTGCCGCCGATTATTGTCCTTTTCACGGTCGGTATCGCCTACAAACGCGGGAATGCGGACGGGGCTTACGTGACTTTGCTCGCCGGTTGCGGCATCGGTATCGTGCTGTTTGTTTTGGGTTTGTACGATTTATGGACAATTCATTTCACCATCAATGTCGGCATCGTGATTGCACTGTGCTCGCTCATTTTCGTTATGGTCAGCAGGGCGACGCCGGCACCCGACTTTGAAAAAATCAAGCCGTTTTTATACAATCGTGCTCTCATTAACGAAGGCAACGAAGGACTGCCGTGGTATCAGGATTATCGGTATCACATCGGGGTTTTGATGTTTTTATTTGTGTTGAGTTATGTAGTTTTTTGGTAGCAAACGTGTATTTGTGCAGGCGGGTTTGTCATAAAACTTTGCAGTCTGTAAAAAAAATATCGGTACAATTTTGTAAATTCGATGTCTTTACATTAAATTTGCGCATCTCTTAGACAGAGAGCGCGTGTTTTGTGGGAATTAAGAGACATCAAATCGAATTAAGATAGGAGTTTTATATGGGTTTTAGGTGTTTAGTGGGAACGTCCTTGTGACTGTCCCACTTTTTTTTTGCCCGAAAAGCAAGGTTTTTTGCCGGAAAAAGACAATCGTCCTTCTCACGGGGAAAATCATCCTAAATTACCGACGCAGAGGGTCGCAACTTTGTAGTATCAAACAAACCAACAACTTTTATTCATCAAAAAAATTAAATCATGCGTACTCCACTGTTTTTTCTCTTAGTTTTTTCCTTTGTTTTTACGGGCTTGAAGGCGCAAACCGACTTCAATGCCTTTTTCAATAAAACGGATAAATTTCTCAAAAGCCGCGTGCAAAATAACGGCGTCGTTTACAAAGGTCTGAAAAGCGATGCACAACTCGCGGGCTTGATTGCCGAGGTCGCCGCCGCCGACCTTTCCGCCGCCGACGCTGCTACGCGCAAAGCCTTTTTGATTAACGCTTACAATCTCTTGGTCATCAACGGCGCGGCGCAGGCCTACCCTTTGAGTTCGGTGCAAAATATTTCGGGCTTTTTTGACGGACAAAAGCACAACGTAGCGGGCAAAAAAGTGACCTTAAACCAACTCGAAAAGGCGCAACTGCTCCGCGTGTACGAAGATGCGCGTCTGCACTTTGTCTTGGTCTGCGGCGCGGAAGGCTGCCCGCCGATTACGAACTTTGCGTACCGCCCCGGCAGTTTAGACCGTCAATTGGACGCACAAACCCGCAAAGCGGTGAACGACTCCGAATTTATTCGCGTCGATAAAGGCGCGAAAACCGCGCAAATCAGCAAAATTTTTGAATGGTATGCGGGCGATTTCGGCGGAAATAAAAACGCGACTTTGGCTTGGATAAATAAGTACCGCGCCGACGCAATTCCGACAAGTTACAAAATCAGTTACTACAACTACGACTGGAATCTGAATGAAGTATCAGGCACCGCGAGCGTCGGTACGCCGCAGACCGGCACGACGAGTACGGCAACGAATGACAACCGCTACGTGGTCTCCTCTACCCTGCCGGTCGGCACGACGGAAACGAAACTTTTCAATAATTTGTACAGCGAGCAGTCGGGACAAGACGACGTTTTAAACTCGCGTGCGACTTTTTTTACTTCGCAGTTGAGCTTTTTGTACGGCGTCAATGAGCGGTTTAACGCAGGTTTCGACCTGCGTTACCGCCGCGTGAATTTCGGTGCGGCGGACAGCTCACCGCTCGCGGCTTTGTCCGGCTCGGCGGAAGGGCAAAATCGGGCGCGCTTCACAACTTTCGGACCGAAAATCCGCTGGGCACCGGTGAAAAAATGGGAGAACTTTTCGGTGCAGTCCGCGCTGTGGTTTGGTTTGGCGGATGATTTGGCAGGAAATTTCGATGCGGGTCAGCCGTTTATCGACTGGAACGGACCGACTTTTTTCACGCAGATTTTTAATGACTTTACGCTCGGCGACCGCTTTTCTCTTTTCGCGGAGTTGGATGTTTTTATTGAAGACATCGGCGGCGCGGAAGAAAATTTTAACAAGTTTACCTTGCCGACTACGGTGATTTTCAGCTACTTCCCCGTGCGTAATTTGACGCTGTACGGTCTGTTAAATTACGCGCCGACCGTTTCGCCCGGCTACGATTATTGGACGCAACAGGGTGTGGGTGCGAAGTATCAGTTTACGCCGAATTTTGAGATCGAGTTGCTGTTTACGAATTTTGATACGCAGAAGTTTAATGAGGGTAATGCGGTAGGGAATGCGGCGACTTGGAATATCGGGTTTCGGTATAACGGGATATGAGACGAGATTTTTTTTTGACAGGATTGACGGGATTTTCCCGACTGAAGTACGGGACAGGTTAGGATTTTTTTTACCTTCTTTTTTTTGACAGGATATGAGGATTTTTTGGATTTTTTTCTTCTGTTTTTTTTTGCTTTTGCATTTTGAAATCCTTATCGGCTGTTTTTTGCGTAGTTTTGCGGGAATAAAACAAAATATTTTTGAAATATATTTTTACTTTTTTTGCTCTGTTTACTGTCTTTTTTTGCTGTGCGCAACAAGACGATTTTCGGACGGGCAGCGTGGATTTTTCGGGGAATAAAAAAACGAAAAGCGTTTATTTGCAACGGTTTATTGCGGCGGAAAGCGGCGCGGAATATTCCGAAGAAACGACCAAGCAGGATGTGCGACGGCTGAAAAACTTGTTTGCTGTAGCAAATGTCGGAGTGCGGCGCGATACCGTCGGGCGGCGCATCGACCTCACCTATGAAATCACGGAAGCATTGACACTTTTTCCTTTGCTCAGTTTCGGTACCGTGACGGGAAATATTTGGTACCAAATCGGCTTTACCGACGTTAATTTTCGCGGAACGGGCAATCAAATTACCGCCTTTTACCGCAACAACGACAAGCGACATAACGGCGCATTCTATTATCGGGTGCCGTATTGGGGTCGTTCGAAATTCGGTACTGCGGTCAGCTTTTTGCGTTGGGCGAGCATCGAGCCGACTTACTTTCCGGAGGGCGAAGTGATTTATGATTATGCCTTCACAAGTTTCGGAGCGTCAGGCATTTATGAATTTGCGATAGACCACAATATCGAGTTCGGCGCAAATTATTTTGTCGAAGAATACGAAAAATTGGCGGAGCAACCGCTGCAAAATCCGCCCGGTCCCGACCGACTCACTTTACCCAAACTGCTCTTCAAAACCAATCACCGCCTCGCCAAACTCAACTATCATTTTTTCTACCTCGACGGTTGGGACAACAACATCATTCTCGAAAACGTCTATAATATCCGCGACGGCGGTTGGTTTCACGTCATTAAAAACGATTTTCGTTACTTCAAGCGCGTCGGCGAGCGCGGCAACTTCGGGCTGCGCGCCCGTTTCGGTCTGTCGAGCAACATCAACACGCCCTTCGCGCCTTTCGTTTTGGACAGCCAAACCAACATCCGGGGTGCCGGCAACCGACGCGACCGCGGCACCGGCGTCGTGCTGCTCAACACCGAATACCGCCACGCCTTCCTCGACCCCGACCGGGGCAAACTCAAAAATTTCGCCATCCAAGGCGTCGCCTTTACCGACATCGGCAACTGGCGTTCGCCCGGCGGCAATGCCGCTGAATTTTTCCAAAAAGACGAAGCCCGCTTTTTCGCCGGCGGCGGCTTTCGCTTAATTTATAAGAAGGCTTATAATGCCGTGCTGCGCGTGGATTACGGCTTTGATTTGTTTAGGAAAGGGGAACGCGGTTGGGTAATCGGGGCAGGACAGTATTTTTGAGAAGTCATAATCTTTCTTGCGTTTCAACTAATATTTTCAGGGCTTTGTCATTCGTACAAAGTCGTTTTTTTTCATAGCCCGAAATGAAATTATAAGACTTGTTTTCACGCTTTTTTGAGTATTACGCAACTATGGAATCATAAAGCTACGCCGTTTTTTTCCTTATCTTCATATAAAATAAACTTTTCATACAAACTTAATCTTCGCTTAAACTCCTCTGCTCTTTCCCGTTTTTTCTTAACAATTCTTTTATTTCCTCTTTATTTCACGTCAATACCTGACCTCTACTTTTGCCGTAAATTAAAACCAATACCGGATTTTAATTTTATCCGAAAGTTTAAACAAAAAAATATATTTTAATAAAGTCGCAGTTTTCGTTCATCGAAGACCCGGTCGGTTTATGTCCGGAAGTACCGCCCGATAATCGAACGTGCGCATGCAGCATCTTGAATTTTCTACTCATTTCATAAACGCGACCTGCCCGGCAGCAACCGAGAGGTCGATAAAATCAACAAACACATGAAATTTTTTCACTCCCTGATTTTTTGCTTTACGGCAACAATGTGCTTACAGGCGCAGGGCATTTTTGACGAAGTAATCAACGTACCCGAAGGTTACGCGCCGACTGAAGTCATTATGCCTCCTTCTCCTTTAGACACCCAAATCTTGTTCATCGGCGGTGTCGATATGGTACAGACCGTCGAAACCTACGGCAATCCCGCCGGCGAAGCACCTGCCAAAGAATGGCATGATTTCATCGGCTTTACGCCCGATGTCGAACCCGGTACCGAAGATTTCGGCTGGATTTCGATTAACCACGAACGTATCACCCGCGACGACAAAATCGGCGACGGCGGCGGTATGACTGTCTTTAAAGTGCGTCGCGACGAAAACGACAAACCGGTCAAAGTCGCCCAAACCCTTGAAGACGGTCGTGAAGGCGTTTTCTTTAATGTTGACTTCGTCAATACCGTCGGCGAAACAGGTATGAACTGCGGCGGTATTTCTTCTACCGTCGATGGTCGCATCTGGACGGCGGAAGAGTGGTTTCGTACCTCCAACGGCAGCATCGCGGGCGATGAAGACAACCCCGGCGTGCGTGATACTTCCGATTTTACCATCTCTTCCGACATTCCGGGTTGGGACGGTGTGACGGTTAAGAAATACGAAAACTTCAATTACATGACCGAAATCGACCCGCGTCAGGCGAAGGCTATTCGCAAGCAATACAACCGGGGTCGTCAGCCGTTTGAAGGCGGATTTATCGAGCCGAGCAACAAGCCGGTTTTCTTGGGTCCGGATGCTACACCCGGCTTTTTCGGGATGTTTGTGGCGGAAACACCCGGCGACTTTACCAAGGGTACTCTTTTTGCCTACAAACACGACAAAGAAGGTTAAACCGGACGCCGATTTGGGAACCCGGCTCTATGCTGAACCATCAGGAAGCGGCAATCGCCAAAGGCGCAACCATGTTTAACCGCATCGAATGGGTGGCTATGGATCCGTTTAATAACAATGTTTTCTTTACGGAAACGGGACGCGATTATCCGGGTACACGCCGGGACGATGCCGATGCAGCGGGCGCGGTACACTCCCCTTACCACATCCAACGTGCACAGGAATTGGGTTTCGACTCTCCCAACGACCCCGAGTATCCCGACTTTTACGGTCGCATTTGGAAATACGACCCGGTCAACGATGTTGCTTCGGTTTACCTCGAAGGCGGTCCTTACTTTGCCGAAAGCCCCGAAGAAGCGGATTATCCGTCGGTGCATTTGTCTAACCCCGACGGTCTGAACGTCATGCAAATCGACGGCAAGTCTTACCTTGTAATTTGCGAAGATTTGAACGGTACTTCCTTTGGTCGCGTACCGGCGGGCGTCAGCAACCGTACCTGTGAATTGTTTTTGTTGGATTTGACGATTGAAAATCCGACTTTGAACGACCTGATACGCTTGTCGGTTTTTCCGGCGGGTTCCGAAGTAACGGGAGCCATGCCTACCCCCGACGGCAAGTCTTTGCCGGTCAATGTACAGCACCCGCGCTCCGACAATCCTTTCCCGTTTAATCACTCTTTAACTTTGGCAATCAACGGTTTCGACCGCATCTCTTCGGCACAACTGCGCAAAGACGCACCCGAAATGATGACGAACGAAGCGGATGCACCGTTTACGGTCTATCCTAACCCGACGACGCGCATGGTTTACCTCAATAAAGTAACCGACGTGGCTCTTTACAGTGCAGCGGGAAAACGTATTTTGGTAAAGCGCAATACGGACAATTTTGAAATCAACGGTCTAAATCCGGGCATTTACTTTTTGCAAAATGCGGAAGGTGAAACGGTGAAATTGTCGGTACAATAAAAGAAAAAAGCACATTCTGAAAAGCAGATTTACGCTGCGCTTTTCAATATTCTTCCGGCACCGAATATTCACCGCAGTGAGTATTCGGTGCTTTTTTATTTTAGGTCAAATACTAAAGTCATGAAAAAAATATACCTCACATTCTCTCTGCTTATTCTGTTTTTTTGCGGTATGAATTTTACGCCCGACCACAAAAATCCGTCGGAAGTTTTACCGGTCATTAAAGCCGGATTTTACGCCGGCACACAAGAATTTTCCGCCCGTGCCGTAGAGTTGCACCGAGTCGCTTTGGATTTTCAGGCGGGCGAATCCGACCCGCTCGCGCCGAGTCTTCCCACCCCGCGCTCGCTAAAATCAGTAGATTTTATGCGGGACCGGTTGCCGGTCTCCGACCGCTTTTCATATTTACTTTTTTCACCTTCCCGCCGTTACAGCTACGCATCGCAAAACTACAAAAACTATAAGAAGAAAAATTCCGAACCCACATTCGGGAATTATTTTGCGGATGTCGAAGCAGCGGCTTTCGGCTTTGCCGTCTTTAAACTCCGCGCCGCCGAGGTAGATGCGTTTTTCTGTTTTTTAGGGATGAAAAAAAGCCGAGGGCGGGGTGCGCTCGGCTTTTGTTGTTTGCGCTGTTTTAGACAGTCACAACAGGTCGGAGACCTGAATACACGTTCATATAATTTTTATAAAAATTAACGAGCAAGTCAGGGCGCTTGCTTGCAGGCGGAAAACTGCGGGCGAGCGGGTCTCACGAATATTTTTGACTCTATTACACGGATTACGAAGAGCATTAAAAACGGCAACTCATATCACGGGTTGCCGTTTTTTCTAATCTCGGTTTACCTTTTCAAAAACCACGGTACTAAGTACCGATAAGCAGTCAAAAGCTGCTCACCGGATTTTTTAACCTGTAAACCAATCTCTGATGAAAAAAAATAATATACTCTTTGCTTTGCTTTTTTGCCTTTTCGGTCAAATGCTGTCGGCGCAAGAACCGATTTATGTGACTTACACTTGTTACTACACTATCGGCGATGAAGTTATCGACGTAGTTACTACCGTGGATACATTCGAGGTACAGTCCTTCAATTATGTAGAAAAAAGGTACAGCTATAGTAGCCCGGAAAGCGGCAATCGTATCTTGCACACAGGAAACACCAACTCAAACATACCCGGTCGTTGGGAAATCCGTCTGCAAGCCGGAAATGCGCCCGCTTTTTACCACGAATCATTCGAGGCAACTCCGCCTTGTACTTCAGAAGGGGGATGGATGGTTGTTCCTGACTCCGGTACTTGTGACGAACTAAATAATGTCAGCAACGGCTGTTCGCAACCACCGCTGCCGCCGAACACGGTTGCAGGTGACGCCATAGATTTACCTTACCAAGAGTTGTGTGAAACGCCCACCGTCGGAACGATTTACGGCGCTGTACCTATTTATACACCCTATTGTTCTGCCATATCTTGTGATAATGCTTACGGGGTGTGGTACGAGTTTAGAGTGCCGGGGATTGACGGTAATGTCAGAAATACTACCGTTTCCGTAGTTTCTGATGCCAACGTAGCCTATGCTCTTGAGTTACGTACCGTTCCGCATGGCGGCAGCGCAAATACGGTAGATTGTGTTGCCGATACGAGCGGCGAAGGCGTGGTCAATCTTTCCGCTGCACTCCCTACTACCTCCGCAAACGGCAACGGAATCAGATACTTCGTCCGCGTCTATCCGCGTGACTGTGTTGTGCCCGCCGAGGCAGATGCGGGCTTTTCTATCTGCGTCAGTGAACTGCCGAGTGTCACCGTACCCGATGCCGTCGGTGCATGTCTGAATGCCGATGCGAGCTTGAATTCCGTCGGCGACAACAGGTGGAAATATTTGACCAAAGACGGGGAAGTACTCTTTGGCTTGCTTGACTCCGAAGCCTTGGGCACGGTGAGCGGCAGTTTTTACAACGAAGACCTGACCCCGCCGCGTGTGAATGACGACAATCAGCCCGTACTCAATCGCAATTTTACGGTCACGCCCGATAATCAACCCGTCAATCCGGTGCGTGTGCGTTTGTTTATCAGCAAAGACGAGTATGATAATTTCGTGCAAAATACCAACGCGGCGGGACTGAATGACCTGATAGTTTACCGACATTCCGACATTGATGTTTGCGTTGACCAAGCACCAACGGGCGGCGTTTTGGAGAATTTATTGGCTTTTGGTCAGGTCAGTACGACAGCTTATTATTTGGAGTTTGAAATTGCGGGTTTTAGTGCCTTTTTTGTCTCCGAAAGCAGTTCCGTTTTACCCGTAGAGTGGCAATCTTTCACGGCAAAACGTGACGCTAAAACGCAGGTCGTACTTCATTGGACGACCGCCATAGAGCAAAACAACGCCTATTTTGAGATAGAACGCAGCGGCGAAAATAACGTATGGGAAACGGTCGGTCGTAAGGAAGCAATAGGCGACTCGGAGCAAGCGACCAACTACGATTTTACGGATACCAACGCTCCAAGTGCCGCGCTAAAATACCGACTGCGACAAGTCGATACGGACGGCACGGCAAATTATTCAAAAGTCATTTCCGTAGCGGCGACGGATATAGCCGTACAGGTAAAGTTATTCCCCAATCCCGCACGCGAGGAGGTATTCATCAGCGGTAAAAGCAACGAAGTCCTGACTTTGTTTTTGTTTGACATGTACGGTAAAACGGTGCGCAGTTACCGCCTCAGCGCGGAGCAAGCGAGCATCGCGGTGGATAATATTCCCGCAGGTGTCTATCTGTTGCGTGCGCAGGCGGAAAACGGTACGGCGCGTTGGACGCAGCGGTTGGTAGTGGTCGATTGAAAGGTGTGACAGAAGAATAAAAAGGACGGCAACTCGGGTAACGGGTTGCCTTTTTTTGTGCCGATAAATTTCACCGCTCGGTCTAAGTCTTCCCCTCCCCCACTCGGAGGATTTAAAGACCCTATTGCAATGATTTGTTAGTTTCTGACAGTTATGTTGTTTAAGAATTGGGAAGATTTTACGAAGTAAAATCCATATCATAACCAATCATAAGAATCCTAATAATCAGGTTCAAAAAGAAAACTATCAAAATTTAATAAACCGTTGCACTATCCGAACCGTACCGACCTAAAATCTTTTATTTCCGCTTTCTTGATATACATTTCTCTGTTTTGTTTGCGTAATTTTTTCAAAGATACAAAGACAGCGTAAAAACTTTCATTTTATGCAATAAAAAGGCACAAATTTAAGATTAGCTCATCGACTAAAGTCGATGCTGCGGTGCGGGCAAACCCCCGAACCAAAAAAAGACGCAACCCCCAAACCTCGGGAATTGCGTCTCAAAAAAATCATCATTAAACCTTGAAGACAATGTGCAGTGTAGCCTCGCAGCTCAATGAATCAAAAGGATGTTCATGGAAAAATTCGTCTGTTCCTTCTGCCCTTTCCCCGCCTTCGGTCTCGTTTTTCCTTCACAAAAAACGAGCGTAGGGTGAGCGAGGAAAGGGAGCAAAAAGAGTCTGTATTTTTATCAGTAGTAAAATTTGCGATTACTCACAGGGTGACTCAAAGTCACCTTTTGAGTAATCGTAAATTTTGCTTTTCTGCTTGCGCAATTACTGCACCACCAACTTCCGCGTCGCCGTAAAACCTTCACCCGCAAAGGTGTAAGTGTACATGCCCGGCGCGTTTAAGTCGTTGAGGGTCAACTCGTTGTAACCTTTGGCAAAGTTACCGTTTTGTACGCTGACTACCTTGCCGCTGATGTCGCTGACGGTCAAAGTCGCCGCGCCCGCTGCGGGCATTTCGAAGGCGATAACCGTGCTGCCCGTGCGCACGGGGTTGGGTGTGTTTTGGTACAATACGAAGTCGTTTGTAGTGCTTGTGAATGCCAAATCTACATTCAGCGTTTCGCCGTTTGTATTGTAGGCTTCCGCTTTGGTGATTTCGCTCGTGAGGCTCAAGGCTTCGCTGATTTTTACGTCAGTCAAGGCTTTGAAAGTCACGGAGAAAAGACGGTCGCGGTTGCCTTCCAAAAGGGCGGAAGTCGTGATTGCGTTGTCGAAAATTCCGAACTCTTCGGTTTTTCCGTCGATGGCAACAACTTCTACACCGGCAAAATTCAAAGTGAACTGGTAGCCGAGCAATGCCGCATTCTCCGCCGCAAAATCTACGGTGACGGTTTCGCCCGCTGTTAATTCTGAGTCTTGTGCGTTGATTTTCAGCGTATTAGTGTTACGTTCGTCCGCTTCGCCGTTGAAGCCGGTGTAGCTGCCGTTGACGTCACCTACTTTTACCGCCATAAAATCAGCCGCCGTATCGGTGTCGATATTGTTGACATTGATAACCGCCGGGTAGCCGTCGGTCAGTGTCCAATCCGTCGGGAAAGTGTAGCCCGCATCGACAAAAACCCAAGAGGTATTGTTGACGAAAGTCTCGCTCATGCCAAGGATAACGGTGCGTAAAGTCACCAAATCCGCTGCGGTAATCGAGCCGCTGTTATTGGCATCCGCCGCAATCATTTTGTAGGGGCTGTCGAGCAATTCCGTGGTCAAAATGTGCTTGCGAATGAGCAGTAAATCGTAAGTCGTCACGCCTTCGTCGTAAGCGGTTTCGTAGGTCGGAATGACGGTGACGTCGCTGCCTTCGGTAACGTTGAGTTGGTAAGTACCGCCGTTTTGAGTGGTGGTATTCATGCCGTTCATGCCGTTGATTTCGATGTTTACACCGTCGATGGCAGCGTCGTTTTCGGCGTGAATTGCACCGGAAATTTCGGGGCTTTCGTCGATAGTGCCGCCGCAGACGTTGTCCACGCTTTCGATTTCTACGGTCGTCAAACATTGGTCGATATTACCCGCCTCGTCTTGCACGTAGATGAAAATGTCGTTGTTACCTACGTCGTCGCAGGTGAAGTTCAGGTCAGCCGTTGCAAAAGCAAAATTGTCCGTACCGACCGAGCCGAAAAATTTCAAATCCGCTTCGTCCGTGCAGTTGTCAAAAGAACCGGCGTCAAAATCATTCGCCCAAATCTCGACCATACCCTCATCGGGGCTGCCGTCGCCGTCGTTGTCAATCGGCATCAATTCCACTACCAAACCGCCCACGCAGTAAGGAGTCGGTGCTTTGCCGTCGCGCACTACCGCGATGTACTGAATGGTCGCTTGATTGCCGCAGCCGTCGAGCGCAGTCGCCGTTACGGTGTAAGTACCGACCGGAACGTTTTGGAAAGTCGTACCGACACCCAAGCCCGCTACGGAAGTAATGACCGTAATATCGTCGGAGCAGTCGCTGACGCTCAAAGTCGGAAGGGTGATGTTGCGGTCACAGTCACCGTCGGCATCGGTCGCGCCGTTGATGACGAAGTCCTGTGTACCGGGATTGGTGATAACGGGAGCAACGTCGTCGCTGACCATGATAACCTGTTGGTAAGTGATGATTCCGTCGCCGTTCAGCGGGTCACGGAAGCGACGACCGGTAGTGCCGACCGTGACGTTATCGTTTTGGTTGTCGCCGTCAAACACACACCAGTTGATGGCGGTGTAAGTACGCAATACGCTGTAACAAGCATCTTCTACGGTGTCGAAAATTTCGTCATCGACACTAATCGCAATCATTTCGCAATCGTCGTTGAAAATTGCCGGCTCGCCGAGGTTTTCGCCGTCCAACTCATCCATATCGGGCGTGCAGATTAAATCGACATCGGCGGGGAAGAGAATTTCCCAATCATTGACAGTATTGACCGTGATAACTTGTGATGCGCTCGTAGTCAAATTGCCCGCCGCATCGCTTGCGATGAAGTTACGGGTAATCGTGCCTTCGCCGCAGTTATCGACATCGACGACAAAAGACGGTACGACGGTCGCGCCGCAGTTATCGCTGAAAGTCGGATTGCCGAATTGCGTGAAAATCGCCGGATTTCCGTCGCCGTTGGTAGTTGCCACATCCAAAGCGGGTTGGATATTATCGAAAAATTCATCGCAGGTAATTGTGTCCGGAGTCAAGCCGCTGACCAAGAAAGGTCCGAGCGGGTCTTGTACCAAAACCTGTACGTTGCAGTCGTTAAAGTTGCCTTCAAAATCCACCACACGCAAAACCACATCGACCGGGCCGGGGATATCCGCGCAGGTAAAGCCTACACTCGGACCGAAAGAAGTAGCCGGTGCCGTGATGCGACGCACCAACAAATCGTCGATGCCGCAGTTGTCATTCGAGCCGTCGTCAAACGTACCCGCGAGGACGGTAGCGGTGCCGCTGCCGCCGATAGAAATTTGCGTAATCTCGTCACAAACCGGTGTAGGTGTGATGTTATCCACTACGTTAACGGCGATAGCGACTTCGGAAGTATTGCCGCAGCCGTCGGTCGCTACATAAGTAATCGTCGCCGGACCGATAGGCAGACCCGGAGTCGGAATTTGCGGGAAGCCGTTGACAATGTTAGCCGGACCGACGGGTGTGAAAACCTGTACCGTCGCGGTGCTGCATTCGTCGGTTGCCGTGCCGATAGGCAACAGGGCGCGCGAGCGACATTCCTGCACACCCGAAGCGGGCTGATTTGCGCTGACATCTATCGGGTCAACCACGCTGACCGCGAAGCTAATGACAGGAGCCACGTTATCTATCACCTTGATAACCTGTACGTTATCTTCTTCGCCGGCGTCTTGTACACCGTCATTGTCGGCATCGTTAAAAGTAATAATCGTATTTGTACACCAATCCAAAACCGACCAAACCCGGATGATTTTGAAGGTGTTGGTGCCGGCGTCGCAGGTGACAACTGTATCGTCGTCGTTGCTGACCGCGTAGTTGCAGAAGATGCCTTCGGCAATATCGGGCATACCTGCGCCGGTCGTTGCGAGGCAAGATGCGGGGGCAGCGGTAGCGTCCAAAACGCCGCCGAACTCGGGATTGGGCATGAGGTTCATGCAAGTCAACTCGGTCGGTGCCGTCAAAGCGGGTCTTGCGGTGACATCCGCGCAGTAAAAAGCAATATCTTCGGGAAAATCGACACCCGTGACGCGGGTAATCGTGATGGTCTGCGTGCAAGCCTCGGACACATTGCCCTCGTCATCCACGGCGACAAAACTACGCATAACGGTCACTCCCGTGGTGCAGTTATCGGAGGTGTCGGTGCTTTCGTCGATTTGCTGACCTTCGAATACGCCGCTGCAATTATCGGTTGCCATCGGAATGGCTACGTCGTCGAGGTCTTCGGTACAGTCGATGGTAACATCGGGGCAAGAACCGGCGAGAAACTGCGGCGGTGCTTTGTCTTCGATGGTGACGGTACCCCAGCAGGTGTTGCCGCCGGCGGTGACTTTAATTTGGTAGGCTTCGTTTAGTTCGTAAGCGGCACCCGGAATGACGAGGACACTTGTGTCTTCGGCAATCACCATGGGACCGTCCATGACGGTTAAGGTAAATTCGCCGTCCGCGCCCGTGGGCGTACAGTTCATCAGAGCGGTTTCATAATTCTCGAGAATCATGTCTGCACCGATGGCTACGTCACAGGTAGAGTTGAGTGTCGGGTCTGCGGAAACGGAGACGTTTACCGCGTTGTTACAGGCTAAGGTACACTGTGCTTGCAGGTTACCGAGAGCCAAAACGAAGAGACAGGACAGCAGTGTCCCGATAGATTTTACGAGCGTAAAATTCGTTTTTTTCATGATTATAATTTGTTAAAATAGTGTTTCCGGAGCGTGCTGATAAGTAGTTTTTCAGTATTATTCAGGCGCCCAAAAAGACATTCTTGTGTTAAAAAAGAGATTTAGTGAAAAATAAAATTAGGTTGTGTAAGTAAAAGTGTAAGAATGTAAGCGTGCGTTGTCGATGTGTGTATGTGTATTCGTGAAATTTTGTCATCGACTTTGTGTTGTGTGAAAATATCGTGTGGATGTTTGATTGATTTTTTCGAGCGGATTATTCTCGAAAAA
>JAHDCG010000107.1:0-2598 GCA_020629965.1 Saprospiraceae bacterium
TTACGACTTCACCGACGGCAACGGCTGCACGGCGAGCGAAACGGTGGAAGTGACGGTTTTTGCATCTCCGCTTGCAGCACCGACCGTAAATAACCCGATTTGTGACGGAACGAGCATTGAGTTGGCGGCGAATTTGGTCGGGTCGGCGGATGTGACTTTTGCTTGGACGGGGCCGAACGGGTTTAGTTCCGATATGGAAAATCCGATTATTTCGGCGGATGCGGCGACTTATCCCGGCGAGGGAACTTTTACTTATAATTTGACAATCAGCACGTTAGGGGCAACTTCTTGTTCGGCTGATTTTGCGGTCGAGGTGGTCATCGACCCGAGTCCGGAGTTTGTTTGTCGGCAGGCGATAAGCACTTGGCTGCACGGCGAGGGTTGTACGGAAGACGTGATTTTGCTCGACCCGATTGTGACGGATGAAAGTACGGGAATTACGGAAATTACGAACGATGCGCCCGACGGTTTTCCGGTAGGGGAGACGATTGTGACTTGGTCGGTGACGGATATTTGCGGGAATGTGCAGACCTGCGAGCAGTCGGTGATGATTATGGACGGTACTTATCCGGTTTTTTCGGCGTGCAATCAGGAAATCGGGTGGACGGAAGGCAACTGCATTGCCAATGTTTTGGTCACGGCTGCGGCGTTTGATAATTGCGGAATTGCGGAGTTGACGGGCACGGGTTTTTATCAATTCGGAGTGGGCATTCACCCGATTATTTTGACGGCAACGGACGTAAACGGGAACATGACCGAGCATCCGTTTACGGTGTATGTACACGATGATGTGCCGCCGACGGCGGCGGTTTGTCCGGAAGATTTTACGGTGAGTACGTCAGATGCGGAAACGGGTTTTGCGCTGCCCGAACCCATTTTTACGGACAACTGCGAAATTTATACTTTGACAAACGATGCGCCCGAAATTTTTCCGGCGGGCACGACAACGGTGACGTGGACGGCTTCGGATTTTTACGGATTGACGACGGATTGTGTTTACGAAGTGACGGTGGCGGAATCTTTGGTGATAATCGAAAATGTAACGGCAATCGAAGCCGCGCTGCCCGATGAAAACGCGACGGCGAGGGTGCGTTGGAACAGTCCGTTTGCAGCAACGCTGTGCGATATATGTGCGGAAACCAACTACGCGGATTATGAGTTTTTGGGCGAATTTTACGGACATCAATATTTCGCCTACACGGGCGAAAAGGTCGATTGGCAAACTGCGCAGGCGATGGCGGAAAGTGATTTCGAGGGTCATTTGTTGACGGTGAATAATTTGTCGGAAAACAATTTTGTCAGACATCATTTGTCGCAAAATGCAGATAGTTTGTGGTTGGGTTTGACGGAAAATCCGAATGAAACCGGTATTTTGACTTACACTTGGACGAATGAAGAAGCGGCGGATTTTTTGAATTTCGGTGATGTCATTGCTGCGGTGGAAAGCAACCCGGCAGCAATTTTGACGGCGGAAGGAATTTGGAAAATTGTGAATAAAAACGAACTGCACCGCTTTATCGTGGAGCGTCCGTGTGTGGATTTGGAGCAAATTTCACCGGTGATTTTTGCTCTCGATGAAAATGAAGAAAATCAAGTTTCCGTCCTTAAAAACGGCGACGAGTGGACGGTCGGCAGCTACCTGACGGAGTACCGGGCGACGGATTTGTGCGGCTACGAGCATACGGCATTTTTTCCCGTGGAGGTCTCGACCGCGACGGCGCAATACTGCCCGACGGGCGGCGCGGACTCTACTTTATGGATTGCACAGGTCAATATCGGCGGCGACCGACACGAGAGTCAGGACACGAAAATGTACGGCGATTATACGGATGCAATTATTGAAGCGGAAACGGAAACCGACTTGGTCGAAATCGAAATTGTACTCGGCGGCAACGTTGAAAATCAGGAAATTTACCTGCGTGTGTGGTTGGATGAGAACGGGGACGGTGACTTTTTCGATGCGCCCGAAACCGTGTGGGAAGGCAGCACGGAAACGAGCGTGGTATCTTTCGACTTACCCGCTAATCTGCTCGACATCGGTGCTAAACGTCTGCGGGTAGCGGCGGCGCGTTACGGTTACGCCGAGCCGTGCGCGGATTTTTTCAGCGGAGAAGCGGAGGATTATTTGGTGAGTCTGCCCGGCGGCACGCAAGAGGGAAATATCCCGATTATTTCACTTGAAAACGGTGGCAACGACCTTCTCGATGTATCGGTCACACCAAATCCTACGACCGGAGAGGTGCAGGTGACAGTGCCTGATTTTCAGACAAATTCCGACCTGAAGATTTATGATACGGCGGGCAGAATCGTCTTGCAGCGCAATATTTCCGTCGCGACACAACGAGTGGATTTGGACTTAACTTTCTGCAAATCAGGCGTTTATTTTTTAAGAATTGAAAATGAGGGCAAGATTTTTTACAAGAAAATAGTGCTGCGTTGATAGGTTTGGCGGATAAAAAAATCCTTCGCTCATATAGCTTGAGCGAAGGATTTTTTTTTATTTTCAAACAGCTCATCGACCGGTGTCGATATTTTGGGGCGGGTAGGGTTGTTTGGTTCTGTTTATCATAACATCAGGAGCGCAGAAAGTTCCCCCGA
>JAHDCG010000107.1:2698-21449 GCA_020629965.1 Saprospiraceae bacterium
CTACCGGGAGCGACTTGTGCTAAGGTGCGGGGCAAACCGTCCACCGTTCACCCTTCTACCGTCCACCGTCCACCCGCTCAATCACCGCCGCATACCCCTGACCCACACCCACACACATCGTCACCAGCGCGTATTTTTTGCCCGTCAGTTGCAATTCCAAAGCCGCCGAATAAGCCGTGCGCGTGCCCGTCATGCCGAGCGGATGACCGATGGCGATGGCACCGCCGTTAGGGTTGAGGCGCGGGTCGTCGTCCGCTAAACCCCACTGCCGGGTACACGCGAGTGCCTGCGCGGCAAAGGCTTCGTTGAGTTCGATGACGTCCATGTCATCCATCGTTAAACCGGCTTTTTCGAGAGCTAAATTCGAGGCTTCGACCGGGCCGATGCCCATGATGCGCGGCTCGACGCCGACGACTGCGCTGCTCAAAATTTTAGCCATCGGCTGCAGATTGTATTGCTCGACCGCCGCATCCGAAGCAACGATAACCGCCGCCGCGCCGTCGTTCAGTCCGGAGGCATTTCCCGCCGTGACCGTGCCGCCGTCTTCGGGCTTGCGAAACGCCGTGCGCAGTTTCGCCAAAGCCTCCAAAGTCGTGGTCGGGCGAATAAATTCGTCTTGGTCAAAAATCAACGGTTCGCTTCTGCGCTGCGGAATGCTGACCGGCACTATTTCTTTTGCCAACCGCCCGTTTTTCTGCGCCTCTGCCGCTTTCATTTGCGACCAAAACGCAAATTTATCTTGGTCGGCGCGGCTGATGTCGTACAAATCAACGAGATTTTCGGCGGTTTGTCCCATGCCGTCGGTGCCGTAGAGGTCTTTCATTTTCTTATTGACAAATCGCCACCCGAAACTGCTGTCGTGCATCTGTGCATCGCGTCCGAAAGCTTTGCTGACTTTGGAAATGACCCACGGTCCGCGCGTCATGTGCTCGACGCCGCCGGCAATGAAAACCTCGCCGTCGCCCGTTTTTATAGCTCGATTGGCGTGAATAATTGCCGACAGACCGGACGAGCATAAACGGTTGACTGTCTCGCCCGGCACCGACCACGGCAGACCCGCCAACAACGCACACATTCGCGCGACGTTGCGGTTGTCTTCGCCCGCCTGATTGGCGCAGCCCATAATGACATCAGCGTAGGCGTCGGCGGGGATATTCGGGTTGCGCTTGACGATTTCCTCAATCACCAAAGCCCCCAAATCGTCGGTGCGAATAGGGGAGAGGGTGCCGGTAAATTTTCCGACGGGAGTACGGATGCCGTCGATGATGTAGGCGTTGTTTTGCATATAAAGTTGGTTGTTAGTTGTTGGTTGGTAGTTGATGGTGGGCACATCGGTATTTAAATGCCTCAAACGGTAAAACCGGTTGAAGTGTTTTTTGCTCTCGGCATTCTTAGGTTGGTGGTTTGGTACCGGAGTCCGGTTTTTTATCAAGGTGAATTTCGGCTTTCAAAAACGGTAATTTTAGATGACAATAGAGAACATTTACTTCCTCATTATTTGTCAAAATGATTTTGTAGCAAACATAAGAATGAAAAGTGCTGCCGATTATTTTGTCTTTATCATCATGCAGCTCTCGCCACAGTTTTTTATCACGGAAGGAAAAATGACTTGAATCGGTCATTTTTAAAGCTTCGTAGCCTCTGTCCCGGAAACATTTCAGAATGACTGCTGTCGCTCTTTGTCGATATTTTTGCCAAAATAAAAGCAAAGAAAACAAAGAGAGAGACAACAAAAAACACCGACAGTGCCGCGTCAAACAGCGTTTCGCTTAACATTTCAAGCATAAACAAGAATTTCAAATTTACTCGAAAATATTAAGAGTTAATGACTGTGCCCCCGTCAACCGTCCACCTTCCACCGTCCACCACTACTTCAAACATAAACAAAGATTTCAAATTTTTTCGGAAATATCAAGTGTCAACCACTACCCATCCGGCAACCATCAACTACCAACCACCAACTACTTCAGGCATTTGAAATAATCAAAAGGCTCATAACAATCTTCGCATTGAAACAGTGCCTTGCAAGCCGTCGAGCCGAATTGGCTGACCATTTTGGTATTGAGCGAGCCGCAGTTGGTGCATTTGACCTGTCGTTTGCCGCCCGTGAGCGCGAGTTTGTCGGCGGTTTCTTCGAGGGGAGCGGCGACGCCGTAGGCTTCGAGTTTTTTTCTGCCCTCGGGGGTAATCCAGTCAGTCGTCCAGGCCTCGGTAATTTCCTGTTTGACGGTGGTGTTATAGCCGGCTTGGTCGAGCGTCATTTTGACTTCCATGCCGATGACGTCCATGGCGGGGCAGCCGGAGTAGGTCGGCGTAATTTTGACCAGCACATCCTTGCCGTCCGCCTCGACGGAGCGCACGATGCCCATGTCCATAATCGACAGCACGGGAATTTCCGGGTCGGTGACGGGATAGAGCAGTTCTTTTATTTTTTCGATTTCGGTCATAGCATTTACCATTTCATGTCGGGATAGGCGCGCTGCATGTACTGCAAATCAGAAAGAATGTAGCCGAAATGCTCGGAGTGTACACCCGTTTTTCCGCCTTTTTGGTAGTATTTCGAGTCGGGAATTTCCAAATTAACTTCATCGAAAACTGACTTGACGCGGTCATCGAATGCCGTTTTGACCGCTGCCAAATCCGCACCGATACCGGCGGCGTGTATTTCGGTTTCTAAAGGCGTCGGCTCGGTAAGTTCGGTGGTGTAGGCCCACAAGTGCGCGAGGGCGTCTTGCATTTTTTGACGACTGAGGTCGGTGCCGTCAGCAAGGCGTTTGACCCACTGTGAGGAGAAGCGAATGTGGTATTTCGACTCTTTCAGGGACTTGACGGCAATGGCGGCAAGACGCGGGTCTTTGCTGTGTTGCAGTTGCTCTAAAAGCGGTAAATGGAAGGCATCGAAGAAGAACTGACGCAGGATGATGTGCGCAAAATCTTCGTTGGGTTGCTCGCACAGCAGGCTGTTTTTGTACTCGTGCGAGTAGCGCAGCATGGCGATGTCGTCTTCGGTTTTGCCGTCGGTGAGTTCGGCGGCGTACTGAAAATAATTGCGCACCTGACCGAATAAATCGAGGGAAATATTGGTGAGGGCAATGTCCGTTTCGAGGCTCGGCCCGTGGCCGCACAACTCGGAAAGGCGATGACCCAAAATGAGAGAATGGTCTCCTAACAGCAGGAGGTATTCGTAAGTTTTTTCTTGCATGGTGGTGGTGTGTAGGGCGAAAGTTTGTTGGTTTTACATGTGCTTCAATTCATCCGGCAGTTCGTAAAAAGTCGGATGTCGGTAGGCTTTGTCCTTGGCCGGCTCGAAAAATTCGCCGTTTTCAGCGGGATTAGAAGCCGTAATATTCTTGGTTTCGACGACCCAAATACTGACGCCTTCCTGTCGGCGGGTATAGACGTCGCGGGCGTTTTCCATGGCCATTTCGGCGTCGGCGGCGTGGACACTGCCGGCGTGGCGGTGGTCGAGTCCGTTTTTACTGCGGATGAATACTTCCCAAACGGGCCATTCTTTTTTCATTGTATTTGATTTTCGTTTTTACTCGGCATTAGCAGTTTGCATAAATCGCGTGCGTTCGCCTATGGCGGATGACCATTTTATGCTTTGCCGTACAGATTTTTCTACCTGTAATTCTCTATCCAAGTTTTTATTTCATTAGCCAATAAGACCGGTTCGTTCCCCATAGACGAGTGTCCGGAGTTGTTTAAAATCACGACTTTCTTATCTATTGTCTCTGTAGAAATCCTGCTGTTCAAATATTCTCCTTGCTGCAAAGGAGTTTTTACATCATAATAACCATAAATACTTAGTGTCGGAATCCTAATATTTTCCAAACTTGCTTCAATCAAGGAGTCAAAGCTATACATTTGTTCTCTCAGTCCTTTATCTCTACTACCTGTGTTAGTTATAAATATTCTAAAAGGGTCATAGTTGTCAGAATGAATAGACGAAAAAGGAGAGTTAAAATTATAATTCAAGAGGTTGTCTTTTACTATTTGAGATTCTGCTAATCGAATTAGATTGAAAATCTCTCCTTCCGTATCAACGCTGTACTGAGTAATTGCCTTCATTCTTTCTGATTCAACTTCTTTTAGGATTTCTTTCCAGTCATCAATATTTACATTATTCGTTATTTGCTCTGTCCCTATCGAGTCAATTCTTGTCATCACATCTTTCATATTCCGGTTTCGATTTATTAAACCGTCAATATTAATCCATGCTTTTACTTTTTGTTGATTTTCAATATTAAGCAAAAAACTTATACCAAGATAGCCTCCCCAACTATGTCCGGCCAAAAATATTTGAATTTCGTCACCAAACTTGTGTTGTAACAATTCAATGACTTTTTCTAAATCTTCTATATGTTGTTCAATCGTTAACTTTTCTTCGTTCCACTCTCCCAATGCTAAACCTGCATTTCTCTGGTCATAGTAAACCATTGCATAATCATCTTCCAATGGGTCAGAAAACGCTTTTGTTTCCGAGTTAAATATTTGAGAAGAACTTCCCGGTCCGCCATGAAGTAAAATGACGAAAACATTCGACCGGGAATTACCCTCTACGACAACAGGTAATTTTGCATTTTTGTGAATTAGCCATAAATCATGTCTAACATTCTCCCCGAATAATTCTTCATCAGAACATCCGCTAACAAAAAAAAACAATAAAATTATTGAAATAAGATATTTCATTTCGTATTCAATTTGATTCGAGTTCCTAATTTTGCTATAAATCTATGCAATATCAATTTATCTTCCGTACTTTCTGCATAGTAATCAAAGCCGAGAAGCCAATCAAATTTTTTGGAGATATAACCTCCTACGTCAAATGCACCTCCAAATATAATTGAATTACTGCCTTTTAAATTAACTTCTGTAAAACCGTTATTCCCTGACTCGAATACTTCTCCTACAAGAAAATATCTCAAAAATCCAACTCTTACAAATGGTTCCGCAAACAGGTACTTATGATTTTTATTATTGGTAAATTTTATTCGATAATTTAATTTAGCGGAGAGTAATAAATTGTTTGAAAAATGGGGATAATAATAATATGCAAACGACGGTCGGAAATATAATTGCTGAGTAATTATTTTTCTTTTTCCTTTTTTCGCTTTTTTCCAAAAATTCAATCCGTAATCTACTTCTAAACCGGGTCTAATTCCAAGTTCTCCGAAATAATTGATTCCGATATCTCTATCCTTTGGCGATTGACCAAATAATAGAATAGTTGATATTATCAGTATTACTGTTAATACTTGTTTTTTCATTTTTTTTTAATTCTGTCCGACATACCATAGAACTCACGTTCCGCACCCCTTTTTCAAAAATTAAGAATTAACGTTTTTGGCATGATAAAAAAAATTGATATAATTAAAAATATCATCAATAATTACAACAATAATTTTCTCGAACCAAAAATGTGTACTTTTTTAAACCAAAAAATAGCATTTTAATTTTTTAATTAAATCTGTGATAGCGTAAGCATATTGCTATTTATATTATAATATTTATAATATGTCGTTTAGTTGTCAAAAGTGCGAGGGTGCGGAACATGAGTAGAAGGTAAGCCGAACTGAAGTGCTTTGTGCCGTTGACGTGTACAGAAGTGCCGCACACCGTACTACCGTCCACCGTCCCCCGTTAAAAGCGTTTCAATGTCGGCGATAAACTGCGTGACCTCGTCCGGATTAGTGCCGTTGGCGAAGGCGCGGACGTGTCGGTTTTCGTCGATTAAAATGAGGCGACCCGAGTGGTCAAAACCGCCGGGTGCATCGGGATTTTCGACGGCTACGCTGAAATAATCATCGGCAATCTCGTAGAGGTCGTCTTTTTCGCCGGTGACGAAGTGCCATTTCGGAGCTTCGACTTCGAGGGCGTCGGCGTAATTTTTTAAGGCTGCAACGTCATCGCGTTTGGGGTCGATGGTGTGGGCGACTAAGGCTAATTTGTCGTTGTTTTTAAAGGCATCGTGCACGCGCAGCATTTGCTGTGTGACTTTGGGGCAGATGGTCGGGCAACTGATAAAGAAAAAATCTACGACGTAGGCTTTACCCGCGAGGTCGGCGTTGGTGACGGTATCGCCGTTTTGATTGACGAATTTAAAATCGGGGATTTTGTGGTAAATCGTATCGCCGTTTTCCGCCACATCGCGATTGCCGAGGATGGGCAGTACGTCGCGCTTTTTGATTTCCGTGATTTCGCCGGCGGTATTTGCGCTATCGTCACAGGCCGCAAACATTAAGACAACGGAAAAAGTAAAAAGAAAAAATTTGGTAAAATTCATAGCTTGTTTTTTCGAAAAACAACGGAACAGGGGAGAGGGTTTGCACTTGACGTATTTGTGACAGAAAAGGGGGAGAAGGTACGAGGGACTTCGTTATGAAAAGCCGGATTAAAATCCTGAATTTTCGTTTTCTTTGAACTAAAGTCCTCCGTACCTTTAATTTACCTGCGCTTGATTTACTCCGTATCCGTCGGCACGGTTGTCGCCAAGCCCGCCCACACTTCCTTGCCCTGTGCGAGACTTTCGTTGGTCATTTTTTTGACTTTTTCCATCACTTCTTCCTGCTCTTCGAGGTAGTCTAAAATCTCTTTGTGGTTTTTGTCTTTACGCAGCTCGGGCAACTGCTTAATGTCCGCCATCCAAGCAAACATCGCTTCTTCGGCGTCGAGCATTTTGACGATGGTTTGGTTGACCCGCGCTTTGATAGAGTCGTTCATGTCGGGCGTGTTAACCACGTAATTTTTCATTTCGCGGCTGAGTTTGGAAAGTTGACCCGTTTTCGGCATGACGTCGTCGTGTCCTTTCATAACTTCCGCAAATTCGGCTTCCTGTTTGGCAAATTGCTCGGAGATGGAAGGCTCGCCGCAGCCGATGACAGCTAAAACCGCGAGAGTGATTAGGGTATAAAGAATGTTTTTCATGTTGAAATTTGAATTGGAATGATTATTTGACACCTGTTTTTGTAACTAATTCGCTCATTTTCGTAAAAAAACAGCGAGCCGGCTACACCGCGCAAAAGTAAAAGGATTTTGCGGAATAAATTGTTTTCGCGGTCAGATAAATAAAACCGGTAAAAGGACGGACAAGGACTCTGACATTTGCGATTGCTCGGCACTAAACGCCTAAACCTCTTAAACAATTAAACAAAAAAAAATGACAACAACCACTACCCAAACCCTCGGCATCGGCTCCCGCGTCAATCATCCCGCATTCGGGAAAGGCGTAATTATGCGTATCGGTAAGGCGGCTTACGAGGTCTGCTTTATGCTGCACGGCATGACCCCCGTGGCGCGCGGCTACGATAAGTGGGACATCATCGAGGCGACCGAAGCGGCGAACGAGATTTCTTTTACCGAAGCGGAAAAAGCTTTGGTGAAAATTTTAAAACACTACAACGGCGTACAGGAGCGCGTCGATTTGGCGGATAAATGGACGGACGGCACGCTGATTTTTCAGCCGCAAGACACAGGTTTGCAAAGTAAGGAAGTGCCGATTGAGGCCTTTTTTCACAAAATCGTCATGGTGCGCGACCGCCTGCGCGTGATGGAGCAGCGTATCAACAGCAGCAAAAATCTGAACGACGAGGAGAAGGTGAATTTGCAGCAATATCTGACGCGCATTTACGGCAGTTTGACCACTTTTAATGTGTTGTTCAAATACAAAGAAGACTCGTTTGTCGGAGAGAAAAAGTAGGCTCTGTCCAACAGAATGATTCCGAGATGACGGAAAAGCGAAAATATCGGCACAAAAGCTAATGTGTTCCGAATATTTTCGCTTTTTTTGTGGGACACTAATAATTTATTTCTCAAAAGACAGCACACCATGAACACTAACACCAACACATTGCGCACTCGCGCACAAAACCGGATTCGCGACGTTCAAACGAAGTTCGTTGACGACCCGCTTTACGCTCTTCCGATTGCTTTCCAAAGTCCGCATTCCGCTTTGATGTATCTCAACGATTTATTGAAAGAGCAACGCAGCGACGGTTTTTTGCCGCATTTTGCTTTTCCCGAAGGTGAAATTGCCGCTCCGCCGGTTTTCGGTTTTTTGGCGGAAGTCGTCTGTGACATTGCGCCGGAAACGCAACTTTTGCAATCATTGTTGCGCGAAATGTATCCGAAAATTCTGGCTTATCACACATGGTTGTACGAAAACCGCGACGCGGAGGAAGACGGCATTTTGTACAGCGTTCACCCCGCCGAAAGTTACTTTGACGACTCGCCGCAGTGGGATACTGTTGACGGAAAAAATGCCCGCGTGCAGTGTCCGCTTTTTAATGCTTTTGCCGTTCGCTCGGCGGAAAGTATGATGAAAATCGGCGGTCGGTTGAAATGCGATGTCACCCCATTTCGAGAACAACATGACCTCGGTACGCACTGTGTCAACGAAAAACTGTGGGACGACTATCAGGGTGTGTATCACTCCTTCGACCTCAACGCAAATCGCCTAATACCGGGCGACACCGCCGCTAATGTGCTGCTGCTTTTTGCCTGCATTCCCGTACAAGAACAAGCGGAAAATCTGCTCGAAAATCTGAAAAGTGAATATTTTTTGGGAACCGCCGCAGAGCCGCTTTACACTTATGCGACTTACGATACAACTCATCCGAATGCGGATTTTTCCCGCAAAAATCGCGGTGCCGTCAATCCCTTTTTCTCTTGGCTTTTTTGTCGCGGACTGTGGCGTTTTGAAATGTGGCGGGCAGCCGACCGCGTGCGCGAAGATTTGTATGATGCAGCAAATAAAAACGGCTTCCGTGATTATTACGATGCGCGTAAAAATGTCGATATGGCTACGCCGGAAAACGAATGCCCGCTGACCGCTGCTTTTGTTTTGGACTTGATGCGCATTGAGGAAAAAATGGTCGGAAAAGACCGTGAGGGAGGTTTGGCAGCGCTGTAAAAAGTGTTGAGTTGTTGAGTCGTTGAGCGCATAATTTGTTGAGCCGCTATTTACAAAAAAGCAACGGAACGTAGTTGAAATATCGAATTTTTACCCGGAAAGTAATTGCTTAGTGCAATGATTTGTTAGTTTCTGACAGTTAAGTTGATGGCGAATTGCGAAGATTTTACGAAGTAAAATCCAAATCATAACCAATCATAAAAGTCATAAAAATCAGGTTCAAAAAGAAAACTATCAAAGTTGAATAAATCATTGCATTAGGTGTCTGACGCTGATGTCGGTAAAAGTCGAAATATTGCGATTAAAATCTAAGGTTCAAGCGAAGAAAAGCGTTCCCGACTGAAGTACGGGACAGGCTGACACCGACGTTATGATTTACGCCGGTGTCAGACACTTTTTTTTGTCGGATTTCGGTATAACGTAACTTTTTCGATACCTGCTTGCATCAAGCATCAGACACCTAAGTGGTTACGATGAAAAAAGAAAAAAATTGTTTTATATACTCCGAAGTTGTGAACTGCTACCGTATTTTAAACGATTAAACGATTAAACACCGCTCACGGCTTCTCCTCATTCATCATTTCCTGCTCCCGCAAAATGATTTGGTCCATAACCTCGCCGAGTTGCTCCGAGCCGATTTTTTTGCTGATAATTTCTTTTTTATCATCCAAAATATAAATCTGCGGCGTCGAGCGAATGTCATAAATCAGCTTATATTTCGAGCGATGATACGGATCGACGACATTGAGCCACACGCCGATTTCTTTCTCTTCGATAAAGTCCCAACAGCTTTCGACTTCTTTCATAAAGCGGGTACAGACCGCCATAATTTCCACGCCTTTGCTGTTGTATTTATCGTAAAATTCCAACAGCGCGGGCATCGCTTTTTTGCAGTGGCCGCACTCGGGGTCCCAAAAAATCAGAACGGTGTAGGGGCTGTCCACTTCGTGCAAAGAAATTTTGGTGCCGTCGCGTTTTTCCATGGCGATATTGGGCGCGATTTTGCCGATAAGAAGGGGAGTGAGGGTTTCCGCGTTGTCTAAAATCTTTTTTAACTGCTCCTCTTCCGTCCAGGATGCCTTGCCCGTTTTGTAATAGCGTTCGACCAAATTGACGTAGATTTCATCGAAGCCGACCACTTTGCTCGCCGCGTATTTATTTAGATAATGCACCAAATAATACTTAAAATTATCCTCGGCGGGCTGCATATCATCCAAAATTCTGAACAGCGACTGCGAAATGCTGTCGGGGTGCTGTACGGTCATTTTCTCCACAAAATTATCGACGCGCTGATAGAGGAAAGGCATGCGCAACAGGCGCGGGTCGGCGAGGTCGATATTATCGAAGTAATGCAGCCGTGTCCATTGCCATTTTTTGAATTGGGTGTCCGTGTCGTCTTCGCCGACAATGTCGGGCATAGGTGTGCTGCGGTTGGCTTTGATAACGGCGGCGGTCAGCGTTTGCGGATGATTTTTGATAATGTCCGTCTGCTTTTTTTCGACCGACTCGTTAAGTATTTCGAGTTTTTTCTGCGCTTGTTCTTTTTGTTTATCGGTTTTTGCTTCCTCCAATTCCGCACGGTAAGTCTCGCTCAGCGGACGTTGTTTACCCAAAAATGCGAGGTAGTCGTAGAAAAGTTCGTTGTCTTTCGAGCCTTTGATTTTCATAGTTTCCGCCGGCTTAGCGGGGTCGGTGGTCAGACTGAATTTTTGCTCGTCTTTATTGATTAAAAGCTGAAAAAATTTGTTGTCGGGCGGCAGGACGATGAGGTACATACCTTCCGCCAAAGGCTCGTCGCCGGTGAAGGTATAAGTGCCCGTTTTTTTGTCCAAAACCGCCGTGTCGCGCAGGTACTGCTTATCCATCAGGTAGTTGGCGATTTGGATGCTGTCGTTGTCATAGCCTTCTAATTTGACCGTGATTTCGTAGGCATTTTGGGCAAAAATATTGACCGAAAAATAAAAAAGAAGAGCAAAAAGTGAAAGTAGTCTGCGCATGTCGTAGTTTAGATTATCGAAGAAAAATGTGCATTAAAACGACGCAAATATCCGAACTGTTGTTACAATAACCCGAAAAACGGCGGGAGTTAAAGATAGTTTAACGGGATTTGTTGAAATGTTGAGTTGTTGAATCGTTGAAAAACACGCGAGATTACTCGGGTCTCAAGGTGTACGCGCTCAACGATTCAACGATTCAACAAAATCAACAAAAAGCTCGAATTTACTGCTGCACCATCCCGCCGCTGACCACCTCGCCGTTGTCGTAGGTGTATTCCAAAACCAACTGACCTTCTTCGTTAAATTGCTTGAAGCTGCCGTGTTGCACGCCGTCTTTGTATTCCGCTTCTTTTTGCAATTTGTCGCTGTTGTTAAAATAAGCGCGGTAGGTTCCGTGCATTTTTCCGTTGCTGTAAGTTGCCGTTTCAACGGGGCGACCGAACTTGTAAGTGCCGTATTGCCCGTGCATTTGGTTGTTTTTGTAGTGCGTCAACTTCTCGATTTGCCCGCGATTATTAAATTCGATGCTGACGCCGTCGAGTGCGCCGTTGTTGTAATTTTTAATACTGCTCGGCAAACCTTTTTCGACATCGTAGGTCGTCCAGGTGCCGTTTTTTTGTCCGCCGACGGTTTGTCCCGTTTCGGTTAGGTTGCCGTCTGCGTCGCGGTTTTCTACGGTTTGCATTTCGCCGGTGGCCGTGTTCGCGCCGGGATTACCGCAGGAAATGACGAAAAGAGAAAGGATAGTCAGGAAGCTGAATACGTTTTTCATGTTGCTGTTTTTTAATTTGAGTAAATCGGAAATTTCGGGCAAAAATAAAGTGTCCGATACTTTTCTCAAATAAAATCCTGCAAAATTGAGGATTATTGTGAGGGAAGGCAGTAGCGGACACTCGGAAAATAAAGTGTCCGATACTTTTCTCCGACAAAACCTGTGAAATTAAGAATTATTAAAAGGTTTAAGCAGAGATAGTATCGGACACTTGGACTCGGCATCAATGAGTCATCCTGTTAAAGGTATCCGACACTCGCTTTTTGTTTTTTTTACCGAAACCCTCAATTTTATTGTTTTTTATCTGAGTAAAGTGCCGGATACCGTGGTTGAAAAAAAAAGGCAATCCGCGCCTAAACGGGATTGCCCTTTTCTGATTTCAGGGATAATATTTTGAAGAGCGAATCTTCGGTACATTATTCCTTTGTAGTGTGAAAAAACCGCGCAAGTGTTTCATAGTTGCGGGGGTAATAAAAGCAGAAATATACTAAGTGTTTTCGTGGAATTTTGTGCTGCTTAAAAACAGCATGTCATCATGAAAATTAAACCGCTGACGGAGAAAAAACCGAGTAAACCCAACAGGATTTTTTCGCTTTCGTTGGTGGTTTCCGGCATCAAATTAACTGCCGTGGTCGTGTCGTTAGTGTGGATATACTTCATGGGAGAAATTGAAAGTGTTCAACAAAAAACAGGCAGACAATTGTTGTTCGGCAATCGCTGAAGGTGCTGTTCTTTTGTAAAAGGGATTTTAATTTATGTTCAGTAGTCGCTTATGGCAGCCGTTTTTTTGCAGGTATTTATCAATTAATTTGTAGCCGCAGCGGGGCATTGCCGGTTGCTCCGGGAAGAACAAATCAGACAATTTTAAGTATAAAATTCGGCGAAAACAGTGATAAATACAGGAACGAAAATACGGCATACTGCGAGAGTCGAATCTCGCAAATCGGTCAGAAAAACTCTCAAGTAACGGTGTGTCTCGACCCCGCATAATAGTGGTACGCGGGCGTCTTATAGTGTTTCACATGTAAAGCCAGGGTTCTCGATTTCTTAATCGAATCTTGTCGGTAGAATGTATTCAGTTTCTCAATCAAAGGTCTCATGTAATGTCTGTCTGCGTCTTAAATTTCGGAAATCACTCCGTCTGACGCATTGCAAAATTATAAATATATACCGAAAAATGCAATGTATTGTTACGATAAATTTAAAAAATTATAATTTGATGAATTTTTCCAAAGCGTAAAAGATTGACTGTCAAGGCTTACTGTGATATTTACACATTTGAAAAATTATAAATTGTTTTTTTTTTCATTGCAGGCGTCTGACGCTGACCTTAATCAGAAGCAGTAGAATAATGAATGAAGTCGATAGTCGAATGAGAAAAAGCGTCTGACGCCGGCTGTCTTAGCCGTGAAATTTTTTCAAAAGCCCTGACAAAAATTCTATCTTCGCCCCGTGAAAAATTTACAAATAAAACCCGGCAGCACCCTCTTTCTCGACCGCGACGGCGTCATCAATCGCCGTCTGAAAAATGACTACGTGAAAAATGCCGAGGAGTTTGAATTTCTGCCCGGAGTTTTGGAAATCATGCCTTTTTTAGCCCGGCAATTTGACAAAATAATCGTCGTCACCAACCAACAGGGCATCGGCAAAGGCTTGATGACCGAACCGGATTTAAAAGCCGTACACGCCGAAATGCGCAACGCGGTAAGCGGGGCGGGAGGCAGAATTGATGCTGTTCTGCACTGCCCTCATTTAGCCGATGCGGACTGCCGCTGCCGCAAACCCGCGCCCGGTATGGCGCAGCAGGCAAAAGAGCTTTTCCCCGCTATCGACTTCACAAAAGTTTACATGGCAGGCGACTCTTTATCGGATATGATTTTCGGCGCCCGCTTGGGTATGAAGACCATTTTAATCGCACCCGCCTCACCTGAATTTTCGGAAATCAAAGACGAAGATTTGCCCGATTGGTTGGACATTGATTATAAAGCAGACAGTCTCGCCGATTTAAAAAATCTCATTGCGCCGCAGGCAGAAAAAAGCGAAGAGCTTGCAATTAAGAAAACTCGCCAAAACATCTCTTCCGCCTCGCCGTGGGAAGACATCGTCGGCTACTCCCGCGCCGTGCGCATCGGCAATATCATCGAAGTTGCCGGCACGACCGCTACCGACGGCGACGTCATCATCGGCGAAAACGACGCTTATGCGCAGACGGTCTTCATTCTCAGAAAAATAGAAAAAGCGTTGCAGGAGGCGGGTGCGGAAATGACCGACGTCATTCGCACCAAAATGTACGTCACGGACATCCGGCAGTGGGAAGCCGTCGGCAAGGCGCACGGCGAATTTTTCAAAAACATCAAACCCGCCGCGACGATGGTGGAAGTGTCCGCGTTGATAGATGCGCGGCTGTTGGTGGAGATTGAAGTGAGCGCGGTGGTTTGAGTAGGTTTAAGAGGTTTAAAAGTTTAGGCGTTTAATCGTTTAGACTCGTAAAATCCGGCAGTCAAAATTTTGCTTAATGGCGACGGCTTGTCTCTTTACAGATAAACGAAATAAATTATTAACAACATGAAAATCGAAGCCGCCAACCCCGACGAGTATATCGCTAAAGCCCCGGAAGAACGCCGTGAGGTCTTGCAAAAGCTACGAAAAGTCATACAGGGAAATCTGCCGCAGGGCTTTGACGAGCGCATGAGTTACGGCATGGTCGGTTACGTGGTGCCGCACGAAATTTACCCGGCGGGCTACCACTGCGACCCGAAGCTGCCGCTGCCTTTCGTCAGTTTTGCCAACCAAAAAAACTTTATCGGATTGTACCATTTGGGCATTTACGCCGACCCCGAACTGCTCACTTGGTGGACAACGGAATACCCGAAGCACGCCAAATATAAGTTGGATATGGGCAAAAGTTGCATTCGCTTTAAGCGCACGACGGATATTCCTTTTGACCTCATCGGTGAATTGATGCGGAAAATGACGGCCGAGGATTGGGTGCGTTTGTATGAGAAAAATGTGAAGCGGTAAAAATATGATGTTGTTTAAACAACAGCTCACAACACAAACCGATAAGTCCACTTCACCAAAAAGATGTTGCGTCCCTGCTCCCCGAAAAGATTTTCATTTAAAGTCGGCAATAAATTCGCCGAAGGGTCGCCGCCCGTCGTCGTATTTTGTGACCAGACCAAAAAGATTTCCGAGCCGGGAATGTACTCCCAACGCGCTACCAAATTACTGCGAAACTGAATAAAACTGAAATCGGGATTATCGAATGTGCAGTTTTCGCAATCCTTCACACCGTTTTTATCGGCATCCAAAAAGTATTCGTTTTCAGCTTCGTCAAAAGTCACCTCATCGCCGTAGCGCACAAAGCGGTCGTCGAGTTCTGCCGTCGGGTCGATGATATTTTTAAAATCTTCGTAAACCCCGTGCGAGATGTAGGGCGAGCCGTAATATTGCAGCGTCAAATCGGGCGTGATGTTGTAATTCAGACGACCCGTAAAGTTGACGGTTTTTTGGTCGATTTGACCGCCGACGTAGCGCGTGCCGTCGTTGATATCTTCGTAAGGCAAAAACAAATATTCGCGTCCGAATTCATTGTAATCGACTTCCAAAGAGGCACTCAGCGCATCCATCGGTTGCAGGCGGGCGTAAACTCCGAGGCTCCAACCGCAGACCGATTTATCCCAACTTTGTCCGTAATTTCCGTACATGCCGTAAGACAAATTTTTGCGGTCGTCGCTGCCGATGCCGCCGCCGAAACCGTAGCCCGTCGGGCGATTGAGTGCAGGACCGCCGAAAAGCGCGCGCTGCGAAATATCTTTGGTTTCGACGGTGAAATTGTAGTTGAAACTCCAAAAATTCTTGAATTGCATCCAACTGTTATGATTAAACATCTGTGCCAAATGCCGCCCCGAGAAGTCGTAAGTCGTGCGGTGATTGACGTTGAAACCGCCGCGATTGATGATGCCGACCGGCTCGTTAATGCGGTATCCGCCCCAAGAGCCGATGTTGATTTCGTCGGTGTTGACCATGAAGCCGAGGTCGTTGAGTTCTAAGCCCGGCGACCGATACGTTACGCCCGTCGAGAACCGCCAATCGCCGCCGTATTTGGCAATTTTGGCGGAGCCGCTGTGTCCGAAAAGTGAGGTTGCCGTGGTATCGACGCTCAAATGCGTGGCATCGGGGCGGTCGAAAGCATGACGAAAATCGGTCTGCTTGGCGGTAATTGCCTCGCGCGTACCGCTGACATTGCTGAAGGCAAAAGAACCCTCTAACTGCCACTCTTGGTCTTTCCATTTATGCACCACATCCAAGCCGCCGGTGTAGGCTTCATCGGTCAGCCACGCACTCATCGGGTCGTCGGACAGGCGGCGATTGACAGCATTAAAACTACCGCCGACGGTGGTATTATTGTCGTTAAAATCCTGCTTGGCGCGGGCGACGAAGTAGTTGGTCAGCGGCTCGATGACCTCCTCGCGGCGGTTGCCTTCAAGGTCGATGATTGCTCTTTCTTCCGCAGTCACGCTTTCCAAAATCCCGAAAGACAGTCCTTTTTGCGTGCGACCGCTGAGTTTTGCCGCGCCCAAAATGGTGGAGTTATTCGGTGCTTTGAAATATTCGCCCGTCTGCAAACTCGGATAACCTTTGGGGCTGCCGCCGATGCGACGGGAGTAGAAAAGACGGTCGGAGTTAAAAGGTCCCCACACATCGAAATTGGTCAGACGGAAGTTATAAATACCCGCGCCTTCGACAAAAAACGGACGCTGCTCGCGGAAGAAAACCTCGAAACCGTCGAGTACCAACTGCGAAGGGTCGGCCTCGACCTGCCCGAAATCGGGATTGATGGTGAAGTCCAAGATGATGTTGTTGGTGATGCCGATTTTACCGTCCACGCCGGCGGTGAAACCCGTGTCGTCGCCGTCGGCAAAAGGGTTACCGTCTTCGGCGGGGTAGGTCTCCGCATTAGCGACGACGTAGGGCTGAATTTCGCGCTGCTTTTGCGGTTTGATGCCTTTCAGCCCGCGCAATTCGCCGAAGCCGCGCACCCAGTACGAAGCATTCGCGGGAATATTTTGCCAGGTCGAGCGGCTGCCGTAGCGGAAGTGATTGCGGTTGATTTGCAGACCCCAAATCTGTTCGTCGAGCGAAGAAAAACGCAGTTGCGAAAAGGGAATTTTCATTTCTGCCGTCCAGCCTTCCGCGCTGAGGGCGGTCTTGGTGTACCAAATCGGATTCCAACTTTCGTCCCAATTAAATTGATTGCTGATACTCTCGTCGCCCTTCACACCGGCGGCGGTGACGGTAAAAGAGGAGCCGGATTGCAGGTCGTGGTAGCTGTCGAAATTGACCTCGATAAAATCTCCTTCAAAGCCGTCGCGGCGACTCATCCGGCGGGCGATGCTGTCGGGTGCAGCGTCGAAACAGTTGAAAGCGAGGTAGATAAACTTATCGTCGTAGAGAATTTTAAAGGCGGTTTCCTGCGCGGCGGGTACATTATTTTTGGGTCGATTTTCGGTAAATCCCGTTTGCCACTCTGCCTGCTGCCAGACCGGGTCGTTGATGCTGCCGTCGATGGTCGGCGCGTCACCCGTGATGCGAACGGTGTGATATTGTCGGCGGTCGATGGTGTCTTTCGGGGTTTGTGCGAAAAGTTGCAGGGTGAAAAAAAGACACAGTAAGGTTGTTAAAGTCGTGGTGTTTTTCATTTATTTATAGTCAGCTGATGTTGCATTGTTGAGTCGTTGAACCGTTGAGCGCGGGAGTTTACAAAAATTTAAAATTTCAACAAAACAACACCGGTTTTAAAATATAAACGGAAGGACAAAGGTAAAGGGTCGAGGTTGCAAACGGCGCTGATAATTTTATACGAAAAAGTTAAATTTTAGACACATAGAAAAAAAGTACACATAAATTGAACCAAAAAGCGTTGATTGTCAGTTAATAAGATATTATAAAATTAAAGGTTGAAATAAAGTGAGTTTAGTTGTTTAGTCGTTTAATTGTTTAGCTGCCACCGGCATTAAATCCCGATAACTATCGGGACTGAACCGACTAAACTTTTAAACAACAAAAATTCAAATGAATCTTTGTTACACGGTATTTTAATTTTTCACACTGACAAACACACAATTTAATCCTCAACAGCATGAACAAAACAATTGCCCTTGCGGTCAGCTCCGTATTAGCCGTCGGTCTCGGCACGGCAACGCTTTCTTTGCGCAACTCGAATGAAGACCTCGCCGACAAAAATCAGGCACAGGAAAAAACCATCGTCCTGCTCAACGAAGACGTTGAAATGAAGGACGACCGCATTGCCGAACTCAAAGAAGAAGTCCGCGAACTCATCGACGAAATCGACGGTTACCAACGCCAAATCGCCGCTCTGGAAAAAGAATTGGCAGCGCAAAAACGTAAAGTCAAAGACTCGGACAAGAAAATCAGAGCGCGGAATCGCACCATCGACCAACTGAAAAAAGAAATCACCGCCCTCGCCCGCAGCCGCGATGACAACTCGGAGCGCATCAAAATACTCGAAGCCGAAAAGGCAAAACTGATGGAAGACATCAGTAATGAAGACGCGCAACTCGCCCTCGCCGAGCGTCAACAAAAACTCACCGAAGCCGAAATAGAGCGCAAACGCATCGAAGAAATGCGCATGAAACGCATCGCCGACATCGTACAAAATACCAACGTGGCCTTTGAAAAAGTGGAAATCAGAGAGCGCAAGGACTCGGGCAAAATGCGCAAACTGCGCAAAAACAAATGGCGATACACGCACCTCAATTTCTACCTGCAACACCGCGAAGGTCCGCGCGCGATTATGGATGAAGACTTCGCCGTCATCATCCGCGACCTCGACACGGGTAAGGTTTTACCTTACAACGAAGGCAATCCGGCGCGCCCCGGCACCAAATTCGAAACGGGCGTGGAGGTCCGCTACAACGGAAACATGATGTCGGTCGATTACTACAACTCGGAGGTGAAAGTCGGTAAAAACTATCAGGTCGAGGTTTTCTATGTGCTGCAAGGCGAGCATTATCCGATGCCGGGCGGGGTGAAGAAGATTATCGAGGA